>JAUVCL010000120.1 GCA_030595845.1 Campylobacterota bacterium | reverse complement strand
AAGCATTAAAATGGTTACAAAGTTTTGAATTCCCCGCAGCGGATGTCGAACATCTTAGAGTAGATAATACTGGTGGGGTTTTTTATGAAGATCCAGTTGCAGAGATAGACCCTGTAGTAGAAAATGCTGAATCAATTCCTGTAGATAGTACACTTAACAGTACAAATGTGTTCCAACTACATAGTAAGCCTGGAGCTTCGAGAGTTGTTTATTTAGATATGAATGGTCATGTTGTTACTGATAGTGTTTGGAATGCTCGAAGTGATACAGGACAACCTGTATTTAATATGCTTCCCTATGATACAGATGGAGATATCACTTCATTTAATAGTGCAGAGATAGAAGATATCGCAGAGACATGGAAAAGAGTTGCTGAAGATTATGCTCCATTTGATATTGATGTTACAACTGAAGATCCTCTTACTTTTGGCCCTGATGTGGGACATATCCTTGTTTCTCCTAGAACTGATGCTAATGGTAATTTAATTTATCCGAATTCTTCAGGTGGGGTTGCGTATGTTGGAGTTTGGGGAGGCAGTAATTTTGAATATTATCAACCAGCTTTAGTCTTTCCCGAAGGTACATCACATACAGCAGGTTATATGGCAGCAGCAGCTTCCCATGAATTAGGGCATAATCTAGGTTTATCTCATGATGGTACATCTACTGTTTCTTATTATAATGGTCATGGAACTGGTAATACCAGTTGGGGACCAATAATGGGTTCAGGGTATTATTCAGAGATTACTCAATGGAGTAAAGGTGAATACCTTGATGCAAATAACCTTCAAGATGATTTAGCTATTATCGATGGACACTTAACCTACCGCTCTGATAATCATGAAAATACAAATTTTTCAAGTGCTACAGCCTTGATCAAATCTAATTCTACTACGATATCCTCAACAAATCCAGTTTCTGATCCCGATAATCTAGTGCCTCACAATAAAGGTATTATTGGAAGTAGTACTGATATTGACCTATTTTACTTTGATATTGGTGCAGGTCAAATAAACTTAACCATAACTCCTGCATGGATTGAAGAGTTTTACTATCAAAACAGGCGTGGTGCAAATCTTGATATAAAAGCAATTTTGTATAATGAATCAGGAGATATCGTAGTACAAGATGACCAACTAAATGATACATTCGCTCAAATTAATACTTCAGTATCTGCGGGTCGTTATGTTTTATCAATCGAGGGTGTTGGGTTTGGAAACCTTATAGATGGTTATTCTGATTATGCGAGTATGGGGGAGTACTATATAAATGGTACTGTACCCGAAGATATTACATATACTGCTGCACCAACTGCACCAACAAATGTAGTTGCTACACTAGAGGGTGATGAAAAATCTATAACACTTAGTTGGATAGATGTAGAATCTACTATTGAGACGAATGAAGCTGGGTACAATATCTATCGTAAAACAAATGACTTAGCTCCAGTGCTAGTTGCAAATTTAGTAAAAGACAGTACTATGTTTACAGATAGTAATTTAGACAATGGAGTATATATCTATTATCTAGAGGTGTTTAACAGTATTGGCTCAAATAATTCTAATTTAACTGATGCTATTGAGGTATCTATCCCAATTATTTCATATGTTAATTCTGAGACAACGATTAAAGGTATTATTGCTAGTGGTTCTTACCTTGATACTGCAAATATAAGTAGTAGTGAAATACTGAGTGAAACGCATCAGGGTGGTAGACCAAGTAAAAGAGTTAGTGAATTAGAACATATTTGGACTGTAGATAGTATTGAAGCAGGGTCTATAGTGACTCTTTCAGTTGATGCAGAAGTATCAAGCAATGCAGAAGGCGAGAATTTTACATTTTCATATTCTATTAATGGTAGTGAATATATTTCCATGGCAACGATAGAAAATAATAGCGGTAAACAAACTTTACAAGTAGTATTGCCTTCAAGTAGTTTTGGACAACCTATAAATATAAAAGTAACTGATACAGATAAAACGGCAGGTAATAGTATAGAGGACACAGTGATAATTCATAATATTTCCATTACATCAACAGTGGGAGATATAGCAGAACAGGTTCCTGTAATTAGTATTGTAACCCCAAGTAATAATTTTACCGTAGATGCAGGAATTAGCATTAACTTTAGTGCAACTGCTGATGATTATGAAGATGGAGACATCTCCAGTAATATCGTTTGGGTAGCTGATACTGCTATACCATTAGGTATTGGAAGTAGTATAAGTACTTCAACACTGTCAATTGGTTCGCATATTATTAAAGCTTCAGTAAGTGATACTGCAGGTAATGCCGTAGAAAGTACCACAACTGTTATCATCACTGATCCAAATGTTTTACCTGATCTTGTTGCCCCATTACTAAGTGCTACATCATTTGGTTTAACAACTACTCTTTCCTGGATACATGAATGTCAGACAACATGTAACTATACTGTCCTGAGTAGTATCAAAGTTAAAGGTCAAACTACTTCAGCATCATATCTGGCTGGAGAAGTAAATACGTTTGATATAACTGAGAGTGCGTCAGGAACATATACGTATACAGTATATGCTAATGAAGAGATGATTGATTCAAATAGTGTAAGTGTCAGACTAAAGTAGCATTTTATGCAAAAAGAGTAATTTATATAGAACTTTATGAGGTTTTCATTTGTAAAAAATCTCATAGACTCATTTAGTCTGTAATCAAATTGTCATCAATAGATACTATGATATCGTATGCAAAATACAAATGAAAAAAACGATATAGAAATTGTCATTATAGAAGATGAACCGGATATTTTAGAGCTTTTAGAATATCATCTTGAAAAAGAGGGTTACTCAGTCATGGGCTTTCTTTCTACAGAACGGGTAGAACAGTTTTTAGAAGAAGAGAATCCTGCTTTGATGATAGTAGACAGAAATCTTCCAGGCGTTGAAGGATCTGAATTTGTCTCAGAGATGAGGGCGTTAGGCTATGCGATACCTGTCATGTTTCTGACAGCCCGAGATAAAGAGAGCGACTTACTCGAAGGCTTTACTTCCGGTGGTGATGACTATATGACAAAGCCTTTTTCATCCAAAGAATTACTTGTACGCATAGAAGCATTGCTTAGACGAAGTGGGGTAATAAGCAGTGAGAAAGTAAAGTACAGAGATCTTGTGCTAGATATGAAAAGAAGAGAACTCTCTATCGAAAAAAAGAGTATAGAGTTAACTAATCTAGAATTTAAACTACTTCATACTTTTGTTAAAAATCCTAATCAGCCACTCGATAGAGATTTCTTACGTGATGAGGTGTGGGGTGATGACAGTATTAGCTTTCATGATAAAACGATCAATGTGGCGATGAATAGACTGAAAAAGAAGATAGACCCAGAAGGTATGAAAGAGTATTTTTTACCGGTATGGGGTGTAGGGTATCAGTTAGTATAACTAGGCATATTTAGGAAAAAAATATTTCCAATATGACCTTATCAAGTCTTTAGTTGAGTGCTATAATACTAACATGCAACCAAGATGTATGATATTTTCATATATTCCCTCCCTCTCTAACAATTCTTTTCACATTATTGTTCTTGGTTGCTAAATAACCTTTAATAAATTAGATATCTATAGTTGAATTAGGAAGTCTTTTTATCGCGCTTAATCTTAAATGTAGTAGGTGAGTACTGTACTGCTAAGATTCTAAAGATGAAAAATATAAAAATCACCAAAAGTAAAAAGAGTATGTCTTTATAGGGTTTTTGTGTATGTGTGCTGAGAATGATGACATCTCTTATAAGAAAGATGATAAACACATCAAGTATATAACGTAAGCGTAACCTTTTCTTCTCTATAAACTCTGCGATCATCTTTATAACTTCAATAATGACAATAAACTCAAGCATTAAAATAATGGCTTTATGGAAAGGGTAGTGTGACTCCATTATGATGATAAAAAGTAGAGAGGCTAGTAGTAGTTCGTAGTTCTTTTTTATAAAATTCATCTGGAAGTGTAAGTATAAATCATAACAAATCTATAACAATAGATGTTTCCAAAATGTTTCCAAGTTGTTTTATACTTCCTCAACTTAAAAAAGGATAACAAATGACACTTAATAATATCATTACAACAGCAGTAGCAGTTTCTTTAGCACTTGTGACAGTCAATGCAGCTGATCTTAAAGGTAGAGGAGCATCATTCCCCGGACCAGTATATAAAGCTTGGACCTCTGAGTATTACGCTGCGACAGGTAAGAAAGTGAACTATACGCCAACAGGATCAGGTGATGGTATCAAATCTATCAAAAAAAGAATGGTTGACTTTGCAGGTTCAGACAAACCACTTAAAGCAGACAAACTCGCAAAAGCAAAACTTCATATGTTCCCGTCAGTGATAGGGTCAATCGTTCTTGCATATAACCTTGAGGGTGTAAAAGATGGAGAACTTAAACTAAGTCGTGCAGCAGTAGATGCTATCTTTACAGGAAAAGCAACACACTGGGATGATGCACTTATTGTCAAAGGGAATGAAGGTCTTAATCTTCCTCATGAGCCTATTGTTACCTGTGTTAGAGCAGATAAATCAGGGACAACATTTAACTTTACATACTTCCTAAATAAAATTAATGCAGACTTTAAAGTAAGCAAAAAACCAACGTGGAAAGCAGCCAAAGTAGTAGCAGGTAAATCAAACTCAGGTGTATCCGCAAATATTCAACAGATCAAAAACTCTATCGGGTACATTGAGTACTCTTACAAGATCAAATTAGGTCTCCCGGCAGCACAGGTAGAGAACAAAGAGGGGTTATTTATCAACCCAACTGTCCCATCATTCCAAGATGCAGCCAAATATGCTACATGGACAGCGGACAATGATTTCTATGCAGTGATCGGTGATCCGGCAGGTGCAACATCATACCCTATCGTAGCGGCAACATTTATCTTGCTTCCAACAGAAAAAACAGAGATGAATAAACACGTAACAGCATTCATCGATTGGGCGTATACACATGGTGACAAAGCAGCAGCTGACCTTGGTTATGTACCACTTCCAGCATCGACTAAAGATGAGATCAGAAAATACTGGGAAGCTAAAAAAATTAAATAAATTTATGTAGGTCGGGGTGTCCTTTCCCCGACAATAATTTGCATAAAAACATCTTCAAAATCTACAGTAGATGTCGGAGAGAGGACACCCCGACCTACAACAGCCAACACATCGATCCTTGTAACTCCTTGAATACGTTTAACAATAATATGTGTTTGGTTACCAAAATGTTACCAACTTTTATTATAATCCGCGAAATTAATATTAAGGCATTATTGCATGAGTGGTAACCTCTTTCGAAATCTATCTTTTCTTTCTGCAACACTCTCCTTTTTTCTACTTGTGGGTATTTTTTCCGTATTGTTTTCTTATTCACAGCAAGCCATGCACGAGTTTGGTTTCGATTTTCTATTTATTGAACAATGGGAAGCGGATGAAGATGATGAGGGTGGTATTTTTGGTGGGTATATACCCATCATTGGTACGCTACTCTCTACACTTATCGCAATGACCATTGCTACACCTTTAGCAATGGGTATCGCCATTTTTTTAACAGAGATCGCACACGATAAGATAGTCAGACCATTTTCAATTGCTATAGAACTTTTGGCAGCTATTCCTAGTATCATTTATGGTATGTGGGGACTTTTCTATTTCGCACCTATTGTGCAATTGACTGTGGGGGGGAATGGTGTAGGATTGTTAACGGCAGGTATCGTGTTGGCGATCATGGTCATCCCTTATATGGCAGCTATTACACGAGACTCCATGAACACCACACCAGATGTACTCAAAGAGTCAGCCTATGCAATGGGTGCGACAAAGTTTGAAGTGATCAAAGATGTGGTTATGCCTTATTCAAAAGGTGGGATCATCGGTTCTGTTATTTTATCTCTTGGTCGTGCCTTGGGAGAGACCATGGCTGTGGCATTCCTCATTGGTTCGATCATGTC
>JAUVCL010000057.1 GCA_030595845.1 Campylobacterota bacterium | reverse complement strand
TCCATAACAAGAAACTGTCTTATCGTGTTGTCAATCGCTGTCTCAACAGCAATGATTCTATGATCTGTAGTTAAATCTTTAAAAGGTATAGCAGCAAGAGCATCATCTGCTTCTTTTTCTTCAGCCATTGCTTTCTTTTGTACTTCAAGCAATTTTAAAAGATTTTCTTCACAAGAGCTATCTGAAGATCCTGCTTTTGTGTACTCTGCAACTGCCTCAAGTGTTTCAATATTATGTGTCGATATAGACGCTCTAATGGAAGCAATACTCATTGGGGTATCTTTACAAGGTACCGTTTCTTCTTCATAACTTAGTGGAGAATTAATATATTTTTTTACAGCCAATTTTGCAGCATCGAGTGCAAAAGTAATAGCATATCTTTCAGAAGAAGGAAGTGCTTCCATATTAGGGTTGTCTCTCAATAAACGTTCCAAGGCCTGATAAGTGATACTATCTATCTCTGGCATGTTTTTATTGGAAGATATAAGTGCCAACATGTGGTTTACTGCTATACCTGATGCAACACCATCATAACTATAACGTGCAAGTACGATAGAATCTTCTTGTGTATTGATCGCCCAGTGAAGTGTCAGTTTGTAACCTAGTGCCTCATCTCCGTAAGTGTAGCTAAAAACAGTTGCACCCAGTTCTTTGGCTTCTTCTTCAGAGATAGTCCCCATATATTTAGGGTTACTAATAAACATCGCTACTTTAACGCCATACTCATTATTTGTTTCTTGATCCATGTTTTTCCTTTAGCATATAATGCCCACTTTAGCGAGCTAACCTAAAACTAGGCTAAAATCATCAGAGGAAGTGTCATTCCCCTATTCTATATGAAAGTTATGTATAATATAAATCAGATTAAATCATAAGGTTAGGCATGAAAAAAGAAGTAGATGTAGCTATCATAGGTGCGGGTTCAGCAGGCCTGTATGCTCTCTCTCAAGTTAGAAAACAAACAGACAATTTTCTTTTGATCAATGATGGTCCTTATGGTACAACCTGCGCACGGGTTGGATGTATGCCTTCAAAATCACTGATCCGTATTGCAGAGTATTACCATGAACGAGCGTACTTTGAAAAAAGCGGTATTAAAAACAGTGACCAACTCAGCGTTAGCATACCTGATGTTCTCAAAAGAGTTCGTAAGCACCGCGATATACTTGTCGCTGGAAATATTAAAAACATTACACGTTTGGGAGACAAAGTACTCTCAGGCAGAGCAGAATTCATTAATGCCAACAGACTCAAAGTTGTGGAAGATGAGGAAGAGTATGAGATAGTGGCCAAAAAGATCATTATCGCTACAGGATCCACACCCGTTTTTGACCCAAAATGGGAAGCCTTTAAAGAGTATATCCTCACCACAGATGAACTCTTTGAGCAGGAAGATCTTCCTGCTACCTTAGGTGTACTTGGACTGGGTGTCATAGGTTTGGAACTCGGACAGGCACTTTCAAGACTTGGCATTAAAGTCACAGCAGTTCAATCAAGAGAATTTATAGGTGGACTCAGTGACCCCAAGGTAAACGAAAACATGATTGGACTCTGTGAAAAAGAGTTTAACATCTGGCTTGGTGCTGGTCGTGCAGTTTTGACTAAGGTAGACGATAAAATAAAGATCAGCAACAGTAAAAATGAAGTGCTTGTAGACAAAGTCTTGGTAGCCATAGGCAGAAAACCAAACCTTGAAAGTTTAAAACTTAAAAACCTGGGTATTGACTTAGATAAAAGAGGGATGCCTAATTTCGATCCTCAAACCATGCAGATTGAGAACCTTCCCATTTATATAGCAGGTGATGTCAATGCGGACAGACCTCTGCTTCATGAAGCAGCAGATGAAGGTAGGATCGCTGGATACAATGTCGTAAAAGATCAAAAAAAATTTAAAAGAAAAGTACCATTAGCCATTGTATTTAGTGATCCTAACATCGCTTTAATAGGGAAAGATTACCAAGAGATAAAAGATGATGAAAATGTCATTACTTGTAGTTACGACTTCAAACAGCAGGGACGAGCCTTCCTCATCAATAAAAATGCAGGTTTACTAAACCTCTATATACAAAAAAGTGACGGAAAACTTTTAGGTGCACAACTAGCGACGCCTGCCGGTGAGCATTTGGCACATCATTTAGCCTGGGCTATGGAGCAGGAACTCACAGTGTATGACATGTTACAACTTCCTTTTTACCACCCTACTTTAGAAGAAGGTCTTTATGCGCTTCTACTCTCTTGCAGCAAAAAAATTGGCAAAAAAACAATGGGAATTAAAGAAATACCTTATTTAGATTAATGAACAGGAGGCATGAGATGCAGTTTCATACAAAAAATATTGATGAATCATTCTTAGCACTCAGTACCAATGCCTCTGGTTTAACTAGAGATGAAGTCGCTAAAAGACAAAAAGAATATGGTCTAAATATTCTTCCATCCGAACCAGACAAAACACTCTTTGCACATTTTTTACAACAATTTAAAAGCCCAATCATCTATATTTTACTACTTGCAACGTTTATGGCTCTTCTGATTCAAGAGTATACAGATGCAGGTTTTATTTTAATGGTTTTACTCTTGAATGCTGTCATTGGTACTTACCAAGAGTATTCTGCCTCTAAAAAAGCAAAACTGCTCGAAAATCTCATTAAAGCCAATGCCATGGTACTCAGAGATGATGTTTTACAAGAAGTGGATAGCCGATACATTGTACCTGGTGATATTCTCATATTTGAACCAGGTACAAAAGTATCTGCAGATATAAGACTACATGAAAGTAAAAATCTCATGGTCGATGAATCTTTGCTTACAGGAGAGTCGGTAGATGTGAACAAAGATGCACTTTTTTTAAGTGATGCTCCAAAACTCTTACTCCCTGAGAGGAAAAATATGCTTTTTGCAGGTACCTATATCTCTTCGGGAAGAGCTACAGGTATGGTATCTGCCATAGGGAAAGATACAGAAGCAGGGAAAATAGCACAGCTTCTTTCTAAAAAGTCCAAAGCTAAGATTCCTCTGCTGGAAAAGATGGAGAAGCTCTCTTTTACTATCTCCATAGTCATCGGTGTCATGGTTGTGATACTCTTTGCTATAGGCTTGTTCAAAGGTATGACTTTTTATGCTCTCTTTCTCTTCTCTGTAGCACTTGCTGTTTCTACCATACCAGAAGGTCTTCCTGTTGCCATAACTGTAGCACTTACCTCTGCTTCTCTTTCTATGTCCAAACGTAATGTCATCGTACGTAAACTCGCTGCCATAGAAGGACTGGGAGCCTGTACACTCATAGCCTCTGACAAAACAGGAACACTTACACAAAATAAACTCTCAGTAGAATATTTTATCTCACCTACGAAAGTCTATGATACCAACACTATAAATGAAGCCCATGACAAAGTCTATTTGGCTTCTATACTCTGTAACGAGATGCATTATGAAGAGTCAGAAGAGGGAGATGTTGACTTCTTTGGAGACCAGGTCGATATCGCTTTGGCACGCTTTGCCCAGAATGCAGATGAATCTTATATCAAAGGTTCAAAGTCTTATAGAAAGATAGATGAAATACCCTATGAGCCTATCAATAGATTTTCCGCAGTTATGCTGGAACAGGATGATAAAGTCTTTCAGTTTTCCAAAGGTTCACCTGAGACGGTACTGGAACACTGTGATGTCACAGAGGAAGAAAAAAAAGCGATATTAGCTGATGTAGATGATTGGGCACTCAAAGGCTATAGAACCATAGCACTTGCACACAAAGAGTCTGAGGATGATGAGAAGATCAATCTCAATAACTTTTCCTATTTGGGTTTTGTAGCCATCATAGACCCGGTTAGAGAAGAGAGTCCTGATGCCATAAAGAAAGCACAGAAAGCCGGTATCAGAGTCGTCATGATCACAGGTGACCACCCTAATACTGCTCTATGTATAGCTCAAGAACTTGGCATTGCCTCTTCCGATGCAGGTGTTATGAGTGAACATGAATTGTTAGCATGGGAAGAGCATGGAGAAAAGGCTGAGGAGTTAAAAGATATTAGCGTGTTTTCCCGTGTCACACCGGAACAGAAAATGAAAATAGTCATGGCTTATCAGACACTGGGACATTATGTAGCAGTCACAGGAGATGGTGTTAATGATGCCCCTGCCCTACGGCATGCCAACATTGGTGTGGCTATGGGAAAAAGTGGAACTGACATCGCTAAAGCCACCTCCGACATCATCTTGACAGACGATAATTTTGCCTCCATTATCAATGGTATAGAAGAAGGAAGACGGGCACATGATAACATCAGAAAAGTCATCTACTTACTCATATCTACAGGCTTTGCAGAGTTGATTTTAGTGATGCTCTCTTTCATTACTGGACTGCCTTTACCTCTACTCCCCGTACAACTTTTATGGTTAAACTTGGTGACCAATGGGATAGAAGATGTGATGCTCGCACTTGAGAAAGCAGAACCGGGGCTTTTAAAAAGAAAACCAAGGTCACCTCAGGAACCTATATTCAATAAACTCATGCTTAGACGTATTGTAGTGGGCGGCTTGTATATAGGTCTCGTTTCATTTGTTCTTTTTTATATTTTGCTGCAAAGCGGAGAGAGTGTTGAAGGTGCCAGAAACATCATATTGCTTCTAATGGTCCTTTTTGAAAATGTACACGTTTTTAATGCTAGAACAGAGATCAACTACCTCCATAAGATCGGTTATAGAAACAGTATGTTTTTAATACTCTGGGTCATTTTTACGCAGCTTTTACATATTGCATGTATGCATATTCCTTTTATGCAAAACGTACTTTCTGTACAGCCTGTTTCTTTTAATACCTGGTCATCACTTGCCATTGTTGCGCTTGGATTGGTGTTCATCATGGAAGCAGATAAATGGTTAATGCTAAAAAAGAGAGCCTAAATGACTATCATTGCAAGGAAAGAAAATCATAAAGAAGTATTTTAAGGTAATGCAAATATGTTATAATTAATAAGAGTTAGCATGAAGGAAAACAACGATGACTTTATCAATGAGATGGCACTATAACTTACTATTTTTACTTTTATTAAACATGACAGTTTACGCACAAAATAAAGCGGACACTACCCCTGAAAATGAACAAAAAAGCACCTTTGAAAACCTCAATACCGAGAAACCTGATGCCAAAATGATCATCGGAGAAGTAGAGAATGTTCGACTTGTTCCGCCCAATGTCGTACTCAAAGCACGTATTGATACAGGTGCAAAAACCACTTCCATTGATGCACGTGACATTACACCTTTTGAACGTGACGGAAAACAATGGGTACGCTTTATTTGTATGGATGGAAAAAAAGAACATACACTTGAGAGAAAGGTGATCAAAACCGTGCAGATCAAACGTCATGGGAAAGCTGCGCAAGATCGCTATGTGATCAATATGCGTATCATTCTTGGAAATGTTTCTCAGCTGATTCATGTCAATTTGAATGATAGAAAAACCTATACTTACCCCGTACTTATAGGACGTAACTTTCTACGTGATTATTTCCTTGTTGATGTTGCAAAGAAACATCAACTTAAACCTATGGTATTAGCTAAATAAAAAGGAGTTTTTATGTCTAGAAAATTTCAAGTATTACTCATTGCACTTTCTCTGGCCTTTATAGGACTTTTTATCGTTTGGTATAAAGTCAGTGTATTGGGTATACCATTTTTACCACATGAAAAGCGTTCAGTCTACAAAGTTGGAGCAGAGGTTTCATTTGAAGGAAAGAACAAAGCAGTATTGGTCTCTATGGCTATCCCCGGGGTACAAGACGGGATACAAATACTCTCTGAAGATGTAGCCTCATCAGGGTTTGGTTATGCTGAGGCGCAAACTAAAAATGGGAAAAGAGCCGAATGGAGTAAACGAAAAGTTGAAGGTCCTCAAATACTTTACTATTCTCTTGAAGTGATGATAGAGCCGGGAGAGACTAATCCTAAACCGCCTATTGAAGCTGTTGAACAAAAAAGTGAGTCTCTTAGTGATCTTCCCAATACACTGATAAATACAGCAAAAATTCTTCTTGATGATGTGCGATCAAGATCTGCTGATACCCATTCATTTACGGCACAATTGATTCAAGAGTTTAATAACGAGAACCCTTCACAAGCAGCAAAGATACTTCTTGCACAAGGAGGGGAAGCAAAGATAGACATGTTATTCCGTCTGTTACGATACAGACATATTAGAGTACGCAAAATTCACGGGCTCTATTTGGAAAGTGCACGAAGAAATATTGCTTTGACACCTATGCTCGAAGTTTATGATGGTAAAGATTGGCAACTCTATGATCTAAACAGAGGGAAAGTCACCCGTGACAAGAACTTCTTTATCTGGAAGCAAAGTGGAGATTCACTGCTTAATGTCACAGGAGCAAAAAAATCCAACATTCGATTTTCCATCAATGAACGTCAGGTTCCCGTCCAATACCTTCTTGATAAAAAAGAGCTTTTAGATAAAGCTGCGATCTTGGACTTTTCACTCTTTTCACTACCTGTATCAGCACAGAATGCCTATCAGCATATATTATTAGTGCCTTTTGGTGCTTTAGTCGTAGTCTTATTAAGGGTATTGATAGGGTTACGAACATCAGGAACATTTATGCCTATTTTAATAGCCTTAGCATTTATGGAAACAACACTGTTTGCCGGACTGATTATGTTTATTTTAATTGTAGGCATAGGTTTAGTGATCCGCTCTTATTTAAGCAATCTCAACCTCTTACTGGTGGCAAGGATCTCTGCAGTGATGATCGTGGTCATCATGATCATGTCCTTTATGAGTATTTTAAGTTATAAACTCGGAATTAAAGAAGTTATGACCATTACTTTTTTTCCTATGATCATCTTAGCTTGGACGATTGAGAGAATGTCTATACTCTGGGAAGAAGAAGGAGCTAAAGAAGTCTTTATACAGGGTGGAGGATCTTTGATCGTAGCAACATTCGCATACTTTGTGATGAGTTACCCTTTTGTTTCACATATGGCGTTTAATTTTCCAGAGTTACTCTTAGTGGTATTGTCAGTGATCATTTTATTAGGACGTTACAGTGGCTACCGTCTGAGTGAACTCATTCGTTTTAAGTCTATGGCGAATTAAAAGATGTTTGCAAATCCATTTAAGCTTAAAAAGCTTGGAATCTTGGGAATGAATAAACGTAATATTCATTATATCGGTGGACAAAATAACCGTAAGTATTATCCATTGGTCGACAACAAGCTCAAGACCAAAGTTATTGCAGAAGATGCGGGTATTGCTGTACCTAAATTACTGGCTACCATCGAGCGGCAGTCACAACTGCGCAAGTTAAAAGACATTTTAGCCTCTTATGAAAAGTTTGTGATCAAACCTGCACAAGGAAGTGCGGGTAAAGGTATTCTTGTCATCGTAAAACGTGAAGGTGATACATTTTTCAAAGCAAATGGACAGTCCTTGGAACTCACAGATATTCATCGTGACATCTCCAACATACTCAGCGGGCTCTATTCTCTTGGCGGGAAACCTGATGTTGCGATGATAGAACAATTGGTAGAGTTTGATCCTATTTTTGAACGTTATAGCTATGAAGGTGTCCCCGATATCAGAGTGATCATCTATAAGGGTTACCCGGCTATGGCGATGTTACGATGTTCAACCAAAGAGAGTGACGGCAAAGCCAACCTACATCAAGGTGCAGTGGGTGTGGGTATAGATATGGCATCAGGAAAAGCACTTTTTGCAGTGCAGCATGATAGCCCTGTCACAAAACATCCTGATACAGGGTATGATTTTTCAGAACTTCAAATACCCCATTGGGAGAAAATGCTTTTACTCTCAGCATCATGTTATGAAGTCACACATTTAGGATACCTAGGTGTAGATATCGTACTAGATAAAAACCTGGGTCCCCTGATCTTAGAGTTGAATGCCCGCCCTGGTTTAGCTATACAAATTGCAAATCAGACGGGTGCAGTAAAACGATTTGATAAGATAGATGAACAATTAGACAAACTGGATATTGCAGACAGAGTCAAGTTTTCCATGAAGCATTTTGGAAGCATTTTGAAGTAAAATAAAGGGCACATCTAATAACCCTAGTCACTCATAACATCACTAGGATTATTAGAGGTGCCCTAAAAAGAATAAGCTATAATAAAATATGTGAGGTGACAGTATGAGAATTGTGATCATAGGCGGTGGGATCGCTGCTGCGTATTTGGCTAACCGTATCAAAAAACATAGATCAGCTATAGATGTCTTGATCGTATCTGATGAAGCCTTTTCTCCTTATGACAGGATACATCTCTGTGCACTTGTAGATCAAAGTGCAACCCTAAAAGATATCTCTTTAGCTCTAAACCCCACTGTAGAAATTGCACTGAACGAAAAAATCACTTCTATCGATAGAAAATCAAAAAGAATCTTTTCAAAACACTCCGCTTTCCCTTATGACACACTCATCATTGCCACAGGCTCCCTCCCCCAAACACTTTTTGATATAAGAGGACTTAAGAATGCTTCTGTGTTTCGATCTGCCGATGATTGCACAAAGATCCGTGAAGGGATAGGAGACAGAGAAGTGGTCATTGTTGGTTCTGGTCCCATAGGTCTTGAACTCATGGAGACGTTAAACAAGATGCAAAGTGTTAAACATATTACGCTGATTGTTCGAAGTAATTATCTCTATGACAAAATGTTATCTCCTCAGGCGAAGAAAGAAATAGAGTCTTGTTATTTAAAAAGTGTGAAAATAACCATTTCTTACGAAGATGAGATCATTGAAAAAGAAATTTTGAATGATGAGATCATACGTCTCAAAACAAAAAAACTTGATCTAAAAAATCCTTTTTTAATATTTGGTGTGGGTATCAAACCTAATATAGATTTTGCAAGAGAAAGTTTAGATTGTGACAAAGGCATACTCACTAACAATAAAATGCAAACCGAAGATGAAAACATTTATGCGGTAGGTGAAGCAGCACAAGTTAAAGCCTTAGATTTTATAGCCGGTCATGTCAAGGCATGTACACTGCAAGCAGATGTAGCCATCGAAAATATACTTACAGTGGAAGAGAAAGAATTTCAACTGGAAGTCATGATCGATATGCTGAAAGTGGGTGAATATGAGCTAATAGATGTCAGGTCCCCTCTCTATGTACCACGGGTTGAAAAGATATTGATCACTTCTGAGAAAGATCAGCGTATAGATGAATATTTTATAGAAAATGACAAACTCACACGATTCATTGGCATCAACAGCAATGAAGATATAGGATATTTAGAATCCATTATAAAAAATGCACAGAATATCGACCCTACTTATCTGTATCAGAACAGAGAGATAGGTAAAATAGGCAGGCTTGTCTGTAGTTGTGAACATATCTATGATCAAGATATTGTTAGCACTGTAGTCACACATGGTGTAGAAAACTTTCTGGAGTTTGGTAGCTTTTCACAAGCAGGTAGAGTATGTGGAAAGTGTAAGAAAACGGTTGAAGGTATTATCCAAAATTCACAGCATCTCATTGATCCTAATTTTGTTAAAAAATCCCCTGATGCGTTGGCAAGGGAAGAAGAGATCGCTTTAGTGAAAAAACGTATAGATAAATACAACAGCTTACATCCCCATAATCAACTTGATCCTGAACAACTCTCTGCTTCTTTAGATGCCTTTGACATTACACCAAAAGAAGTCAACAGTTGGGTATCTATGGTCACAGCGACTATGCAACTGCATCCGGCATTTGAAGGCGTGGTCAAAGATGGCGTAGAGCATTTAAACAAAGTACCCATTATCTGGCTGGAACTGGCTGACTGTTCAGGGAATTCGGAAGCATTTATCAAGTCTTCTCATCCTGGCATAGAAGATCTGATATTTGACTATATTTCACTGGACTATCATGAGCTATTGATGTCTGCGAGTGGAGATCAAAGTGAGAGTGTATTGGAAAATATCATCAAGTCCCAAAAAGGTGCTTATGTACTTATCGTTGAGGGAGCCATACCTATGGCGATGGATGGGAAATACCTACGTATAGGTCCAAAAGGTGAAACAGGACTTGCACTACTTCAAAAATGTGCCAAAGATGCCGCTTTGATACTCTCAGTAGGCTCTTGTGCTCTAGATGGCGGAGTGGTTGCTGCTGCACCAAACCCGACAGGTGCTGTCGGTGTCTCCGAAGCCCTGGAAAGAAATGATATTATCAATCTTCCAGGCTGTCCGGTCAATCCTCTCAACATTGTAGGAACCCTACTCTCTTACCTCATGTTTGAAGAATTACCTGCGCTTGATACATTCAATCGACCGCTTTGGGCCTATGGAGGCAGGATACATGATAACTGTGAAAGAAGAGGTCACTTTGAGCTTGGAGAATTTGTAAAAGAATGGGGAGATGAAGGGGCAAAAAAAGGATGGTGTCTTTTTGAAATGGGCTGTAAAGGTCCTTATGCTTTTGCCAACTGCCCGACTATGAAGTTCAACCAAGGTACAAGCTGGCCAGTTCAGGCAGGACATGGATGTATGGGCTGTGTAGAGAAGGGATTCTTTGATAAGTATGCCAATGAGAGAAAAGTAGAGGAAGTGAAGTCAAATGCCAAATCTTAAAAGAATAGTCATAGACCCTATTAGCAGAATTGAAGGCCATTTACGGGCGGAAGTGGAGATAGATGAAGATGGCATTGTAAAAGAATCCTATGTCAGCGGACAGCTTTTTCGAGGCATCGAGATCATCTTAAAAGACAGAGACCCACGAGATGCTGGGTTATTGGCAGGCAGAATATGTGGCGTTTGTACCAATTCGCATTTTAGAGGAGCAGTCAGCACTGTTGAGGATGCTTACGGTATCCATGCACCAGAAAATGCGAAGATAATCAGAGACTTGATGTCATTGGCACTTTTTATTCAAGATCATGTGGTGCATTTTTATCATCTTCACCTATTGGATTTTGTTGATGTCACCAAAGCATTGGAAGCAGACCCGAAGATGACCTCTAAGACTGCCCATCTCTATTGTGATCAACCTTATGCAAATTCCCATGCACACTATGTAGCCGTAAAAGAAAAGTTGGCGAAGTTTGTAAAATCAG
>JAUVCL010000214.1 GCA_030595845.1 Campylobacterota bacterium | reverse complement strand
AAGATATCGAAATGAAAAGTTCCTGTATCTCTCCGGAAGCGGGAGACACAGAAGCAGCAAAAGAGAAAGATCCCTCTACCTTACTTCAAGAACCCATGATCAAAGAAGCCATCGCCCTTTTTGATCCGAAAAAAGTAAGAATTAAAAGAAATACGTAGGGTGCGTTTGCTAACGCACCACATAATCAAACTTGCATAAAGTAGTAGGTTCGCCGAAAGGCTTAAGCTTGTAAAAGGTGCGTTAGCAAACGCACCCTACAAGTCTATCCAGGCTGAAGTCACAACCTTAGGATTGTCATCATGAATCTTAATCTTTTCAGCCCCTACACAACGACCATTTTCATCCAATTCAAACACTATCATTTGCAAGATAGCTTTACACTCATCTGGTACGTCATAATGTCCACTCAGTGATGTTAAAAAACGTTTCATTGGGATAGTATCATCCATACCTATCACGCCATCTCTACAGCCCGTAAGACCAACATCGCTCACATAACAACATCCACTTACTATTTGTAAATCATCTGTTGCTACATGGGTATGTGTACCTAGTATAGCAGAGACCTCATTCTTCAGTATTTGACGTAAAGCATTCTTTTCTGAAGTTGCTTCAGCATGTATGTCGATGATAATATGTTTTATATTTTGTGCTTGAAGTTTTTTAACCTCTTCTACTATCATCGTAAAAGGGTTATCGACCATAGGCATCGTGTAATGTCCCATAAGATTGATGATAGCTACTTCATAGCCCAAAAGTGTTGTTTTATATAATCCTTCACCAGGCGTTTCTTTGGGGTAGTTAATAGGGCGAATAAGGGGATGCGTGTCAAACATAGTGAGGATCTCTTTTTTATCAAAACTATGGTTACCTCCGGTCATCATATCCACACCGTAACCCAGTAGTTCAATACAGTTTTTTTCAGTTAGACCAAACCCATGAGAAGCATTTTCATAGTTGGCGATAGTAAAGTCAATAAAATGTTCTTGCTGAAGTCTTTTAAGGTGTCGTTTGAGCATCAAACGACCGGGTTTACCTACGATGTCACCAATAAATGCTATTTTCATTTAAAATCCTCCATCTCATTCCCACTCTCCTGAGTGGGAATGCATACTGCAATAAAAACGTAAAAACATTCTATAATCTTGTATCTAAAATTCTATATGCATTACGCCTCAGGAGAGACGTAACGAGGGGGATTTTATTTACTTTTCCCTGCAAACGGAAGTAAAGCAGATGCCCATGTTAATCCACCACCGAAAGTATCAAGCAACATTAATTCACCACTTTTGAGTCTACCAGACTCCCAAATATCATTGATCGCCATAGGGATGGAAGCTGCTGAAGTATTTCCATATTTACCTACAGTCAATACCACCTGTTCTTCTTTCATTTTCAAAGCATCACCTACAGCTTTGATAATACGGTAATTTGCCTGGTGCGGGATAAAATGTGGAATGTCATCAGAATTTATCTCATTTTTAGCAAGGATTTCTTTCACATCTTTCGTTAATGTCTTCACTGCCAATTTAAAGGTTTCATTCCCCTTCATTTGTACGTATTGAAGTCCTTCATCAAGTACTTTTTGACTTACGGGATTTACAGAACCGGGTGCCGGTGTCACTAAAAAGTCTGCATAAGAACCATCTGCCGAGGCATGCAGGTCTATAAAACCTTCTTCTTTTTTATCTGTTGCACATATCATCGCTGCACCTGCACCGTCACCAAATAAAATACAGGTACTTCTATCTGTATAATCTACGATTGAAGAGAATTTCTCAGCGCCAACGACGAGTACATTCTTTTTCATTCCAGACTCTACAAATGCTTTAGCCACAGAAAGCAAATAAACAAATCCGCTACATGCTGCAGAAATATCAAATGCCTGAACATCGTTAATGCCCAATTTATCCGAAATGATACACGCAGTTGAAGGCATATTAAAATAGTCTGGTGTTACTGTAGCACAGATGACCAAGTCTATATCATTTTTTGCTATGCCAGAGCGTTCTATAGCAAGTTCACAAGCTTTGGCTGCCATATCACTCGTATACTCATCATCCGCTGCGATATGACGTTCTTTAATACCTGTACGTTTCACGATCCACTCATCTGTAGTATCAACCATTTTTTCAAGATCTGCATTGCTTAAAATCTTCTCAGGTACATAAGCCCCGATAGATCTAAATGAAGCATAAATTTGTGACATAGTGATCCTTAACTAATAATATATAGTCTATAAGTTTACCATAAATTTATGGGGAGCGTCTAAAAGAAGAGGAGAAAAAAGGAACAAACGTGCAGTTGTTCCTTTATGTATTATACGTTTTGGCTACTTTGAGCTAAAAGTGTCTCAATCGTAGTATTGACATCAGATTCAACATAAGAGATAGCTTGGAATACAGCATTTTTAATGGCTTTAGGACTAGATGCACCATGAGAAATAATCGCACATCCTTTAAGTCCAAGAAGTGGTGCTCCACCATATTCATCTTTGTCTACTTGCTTTTTCATGTTGCCAAAGACTTTCTTTTTCATCATCAATGCACCCACCTTAGC
>JAUVCL010000068.1 GCA_030595845.1 Campylobacterota bacterium | reverse complement strand
AAAGCAATATCATCACAAATAAAAATGCCCCTAAGGCAACTTATCTGTTTTTAGGTTCGCCAGCAACAGGTAAAACCTACCTGGCTGAACTCATGACTAAAAATTTAAGTGATTATCAGATTAGAAACTTTGATATGACGCAGTATCATGAGCAAAATGGTGGTGAACTCTATGGGTATCCAAAGGGATGGTCAGGGTATAGCGTAGGGCAACTTACAGGTTTTGTGCATGACCATCCAAAATCTATCATCGTACTTGACGCATTTGAGAAAGCGGACAATGTAATACAGACAAACCTACTCTCCATTTTTGAAGGTGGTCAGATGAGAGATGCCTGTGGTTGGGACAAAGTGACCGATCAGCCATGTAATGACGCGGAAGACAGAGTATACAGTGAAGATAATGCCATTTTTACAGTTGATTTTAGAGAAACGATCTTTATCATCACATCAAGTTTGGGAGAAGAGTTATATTCTGACAATAAGTTTGTTCAACTGATCGAGGATGATTATATTCAAGCAGAGTCCATGATCCTTGATGCCCTTAAAAGAGAAGAAAAAACCAATATTAAGACAGGTGGTCTGCAAAAAGCGATCATTCCTGAATTGATTTCACGATTTTCTCAAGCAACTATTGTTTTATTTAATAAATTAAATTATCCAGCCTATGAAGCCATAGGGGAAAAGGCTTTTTTAGGATATGAAAAGGTTTTTGCTCAAAACTATGACATTCATTTTAAAGTAGATAAAAACTTTTCTCATTTTTTAAAAACACAAATACTTCTTTTTGCACCGGAACTTGATGCAAGACGACTTAAAAATAAAATAGGTGAAACCTTCTTTGCTAAAGTAACAGACTATATGATGGGTCTGGGTGAGGAGAGAGACAATTATGATGAGATCAAAGTATCACTCTCGAAAAAGGCTATTGATTTTATCAATGAAAACCTGGTGCCACTTATAGAAGAAGACAAGCTTGTCAAAGAACTCTTTAGAAAAAATATCAAATTAGAACTTGATGACACATTTACTGCCAAAGGTTCTGTGATCACCTACAAAGTAAAAGAGTGTCGATTCAAACAAGTCAAACGTATCAAAGATTTTTCTGAAGATGGGTTGGTGTTTGATATCCCTGATGTCTCATTTGATGATATCGCAGGACACACCAATGCGAAGACAAGACTTTTAGAAGTGATCAACTTTTTAAAAGAACCAAAACTACTAAAAGAGTTTAATGTTCAACCCCCTAAAGGGATGCTCCTATATGGCCCTCCTGGAACAGGAAAAACACTTTTGGCAAAAGCATTTTCAGCAGAAGCAGAACTGCCTTTTATCTCTATTACGGGTGTAGAACTTTTACAACTTGACAAGATAAAGAAAGTGTTCAAAAAGGCTAAAGAGTATGCCCCGTCTATCATTTTCATAGATGAGCTTGATACCATCGGTATACGTGAAAAAGGTAACAATCGTGAAGTACAGATCAATAAATTTTTAGCTGAAATGGATGGTTTCTCAAATAAGGCTGATGAGAATGTTTTTATCATAGCCGCTACCAACTATAAAGAGAACATTGACTCTGCTATTATTAGACCAGGAAGAATTGAGATACACATTAAGGTAGATAATTTAGATAAAGACGCCAGAAAATACTTTATAGATAAGATCATCAAAACCAAACCAACAAGTGGTAAATTTGATATGCACAAGCTTTTGACCTATACTTCAGGACTTACAGGTGCACAACTTGAACTCGTCAGTAAAGAAGCATCATTTTACTGTATCAGACACAATTTGCCACATATCACACAAGATATTTTGATACAAGAGATCAATAAAGTAAAATATGGTGAAAACATTTCACAGATATCTAATGAAAAGATCTTTCAAAAGGCCGCGATCAGAGAAGCTGCACACACCATCATAACAAAGCTACTTATGCCAGAGGTGAAAATAAAACAGATCTCAGTGACACCACGAAACAATAAAAATGGATTTATCTCTAACAATTTTGATGACCTCCAAACCAATATGACGATCGAAGACATAAAACATAGGATCTGTGTATCACTAGCTGGAAGAATAGCCCAGATAAAAAAATATGGAAGTATTATTGGTATGGATATGGAAGGTTCTCCAGATCTGCAACATGCAATAAATGATGCATATATGGCCATAGCTCATTATGGTATGGATCAAGAAGTCAGATATATCAATATAAAAGGCAGCAATCAAAAAGCATCAGAGGAAAAGGACAGTCAACACAGCGATAAGAAAGTTGATGAGGCAGTGGAAAGATGGATGACAGAAGCGGAACAAAAAACCATTAAGCTGGTAAATGACAACTGGAATAAAATTGAACACTTATCAACACACTTACTTGATAAAGAGATCATGTATGAAGATGACTTAAGGGACATTGAGAACACATAAATCAAAATATACAATCATTTTCCAAATAAGCGCAACTATGCCGAAGAGTTCAACATAGTTACTTAACTTATTTTAAAGCGCTAAGATATGTAGCAATAGCAGAAATTTGTTGATTAGAAATGGAGTAAGTTGCCTCTCTCATCACTTGATTAGTTTCATATATAGCATAAGCTCCATGTCTTTCTTCCTGGTCTCTATATGCTCTTACCGTTCGTGCCAATTTACCTGCATCCATACCAGCGAGTGGTATCATTCCCTTCAAATCAGCTTTCTCACCTTTTTCTCCATGACACACTGAACAACGTTTTTTATAGAATGCTTCACCATCTACACCTGATTTGTTTGCCTGCACACTCTCTGCGGCCATTAAACAACTACTTGTAAATAATGCAGCTATAATAATTTTTTTCATTTTTAAATCTCCTCAATACTTAAGATATGTTACATTTTAAGTATACTCCTCCTAAACTTAATACACAAGAAAGTCATATATCTATCAGTTTTTCAAACGATGCAACATCTTATCGGCACTCAGACTCACCAACATCGAGACTATCACATACGCCAAAAAGAAGTAGAGCCCTACCTCAACTTCTGCTCGGCTTACATCTCCTTTATTAGCTGTGAGATACACTAAAAAAACGGCTACAACAAACACATCAACCATCGACCATTTCCCTATCATCTTAAAAAACTTCACGATACTATGTGCAAAGTCACTTTTTATAAAGACAGAAACAAAAAGTAAAGAGAGTACTTTTAGCACAGGGGTCACAACAGAAAAGAGCAGTATCACGATGGCAACAAGCACATCTCCTCCCTCAAAAAGTTTTTCTATGGAGCCTATGACCCCTTTAGATTCGAAAGAGAGCACAATGTCTCCAAGATACTCTACTTCTTTATGGATGGTTACCACTAAAATTGGCGTAATAAGCCCAAAAACAAGTGTCACCATCGCGGAGAGGGAACCAAACAACGTAAAGATTCTCAAGGAAACGAGAAAAAAAGAAAGTAATAGTAGTGCCAATAATGCCATAAAGTACAAGGTATATAGTTTCGCCTGAGCCATGGTTTTATCTTGTTTTTCACGTACTCCGTCCAAAAGGATTCTTCTTTCATCCGTATACAGGTCACCTAAAAGACTTTTGGCTATTCTTTCAAGTTGAAATGCTGCCTGCTGAGGAGCATCCTGGTAAGAGACAAGCTCTGTTGTGGCTTCTTCATAAAGTTTCGCCTGAGTATATGCTTTAAGCCCAAAGAAAACCATAGAACCCAATATCACACTTAAAATGCTATAACTTATTAATTTTTTCATATTGCGATTATACCTTAATGTTTCACTTCAAAATAGACCAGTAAGGTCTGCTGATAAAAATTGTCGTTGTCGTCACTCACCATTACATAACGATGTTTTCCCACTTTGGTCAAGCCTTCAAAATTATCTATAAGCCACCCTTTATGGTTGTTCATCTTAGCCAGAGTTTCACTTTGACACAGTCGTTTTTCATTATTGCAACGATTAAGATAAACCTTTTTTAACGTAATGACAAAAGGTTGGAACAGATCAATAAAAGATCTTTCCATCACCAATATATTGCCATCATCCATCACTTCCATTGCAACCACTGCACTTTTTTGTTCTGCTTCTGCCTTAAAGTGCCACACTTTACCGCCTAAGGCATAAATGGTCTGCTCTTTTTTATTCTTGTGCTTCAATGGCCATTCTGCTGCAGTAAGTAACCCATACTTGGGATGCCATGTCAATGCTTCAAGGGATTTATTACGACTTCTATAGTTTTTAGGATCTCTCAATTTTTTGGGAAGGCGATACTCTTTTTGCATTCTCCCTTTTTCATCAAACCTACCTATCTTGGCTCTACCTTCAAAAGAAACGTAAAGACGTCCTTTATTATCCAAAGCCAGCCCTTCACTGTCATGACGCCATCGTCTGAACTTCTGACCTTTTTTCTTTACTAAGGTAAGTCCACTTTTCGCATTAAGTCTCTCGATCTTTTCAGTAAAGGATGCATCAAAAACAAAAAGTAACCCCTCATCACTGATAAAATAAAGCTTTTCATCTTTTTTGTTATAGGCAAGATCTGAGATCTCAGAAAATTGTAGTCCGTCTATCTTTTTAAAATCAAGTATTTTTTGATCCAAAAGGGTTATATCTTCAAATTGCTTGTCTCTCAGAAATGGTGCTATTTCTGTATTAAGCACCTGCGCTTGAAGTAAAGCAAAAAAGCTTACAACAAAAAATAAATTTTTCATTTCTCTGAGAAGTCTTCTTTAAAGGTCTCTTCTTTAAAAAAGTAAACCATGATAAGTATCCATACCACGGCTACATCTATCGCAACATCTGCAAAGTTAAAGACTGCAAAATTAAAGCCACAATGCCAAGCCACATAGTCAACCACCCCTCCATGCAAAAAACGGTCATAGACATTACCCAGGGCACCACCTATAAGTAATCCTGCGGGGAAAGCATAACGTTTGAGATATCCTTCTTTAAAAATGACATAAAGTATCCCTACAACCAATACTGCCTGCATCCATTTTAAATACGGTCCCAAAAATGCCAACATAGAGAAAGCCACACCTTTATTATAGTGCAGTTCAAGGTCTATACACTCCCCTGCACGATAATAGCCCTCAACAAAAATGGACTTAATATTCTGGTCAATGATAAAGGTACCTAAAAGTACTAAAAAAAAGACAGCAAAAACTCTCATTAAACCAATGCACTTTTGAAGAAAGTTTCACACTCTTCCATTATTTCCTCAAGTTGTCCTTCATTTTTTCCCTCCAATAAAAGACGTATTTTATTTTCGGTACCCGAATAACGGAAAAGATGACGTATCCCTAATCCTTCTATTTTTTCTTTAAGCACCGATAATCCCTCAATGGTGTCAAAATCTCTTTTTTCCTGAATCAAAAGGTTCACTAAAAGTTGGGGGTATGACTCATACGGGTCAAAGGCTTCACTCGCCTTTTGATTAGAGTCCACTAAATACGCCAAGGCCTGTAACGCAGAAGAGATGCCATCTCCCGTTTTCGCATAATCTGAGAAAATAATATGTCCACTCTGTTCTCCACCAAAGTTAATACCATTTTCTTTCATCATTTCAACTACATTTTTATCTCCCACTGAAGAACGGTGTAAAGCAAGTCCCTCTGATGCAAGATACTCATCAAGTCCTTGGTTACTCATCACGGTAGCAACCATCCCCTCACCTTTGAGTGTACCTTGGTTTTTAAGATGTACTGCAAGTACCCCCATCAGTTTATCTCCATCAACCACTTCACCCTTTTCATCTACCATTACGAGCCTGTCTGCATCTCCGTCAAGTGCTATTCCAACATCTGCACGATATTCAATTACTGCTTGTGCCAAATACTCTGGATGCATCGCACCACACCCTTCATTAATGTTAAATCCATTAGGCTTGTCTCCCAACACCACAACATCTGCACCGAGCTCCTGTAATACCGTTGGCCCAACTATATACCCAGCTCCATTTGCACAGTCTATGACTACCCGCTTACCCCACAAAGATGTTGATGAGGGAAAAGAGTTTTTGATATGCACAATGTAACGCCCTACTACATCATCAATTCTTTTGGATTTCCCTATCTCTTTTGCTGTTGCCTGTGCCGCTTCTATCCGTGCATCATCTGCATAGATAGCTTCTATTTCCTTTTCCTTTTCACGGTTCAATTTATTACCGTGCCAGTCAAAGAACTTAATACCATTGTCATAATAAGGGTTATGGCTGGCCGAAATCATAATGCCTGCATCACAACGCATATTTGCTGTTAAAAATGCTATGGCTGGCGTAGGCATAGGTCCTATCTGTATCACATCAAATCCTACAGCAGTGAGTCCAGAGACAATGGCATTCTCTATCATATACCCACTACGTCTGGTATCTTTACCTACTAAAATTTTATTGGTTCTTACGAATTGTTTAAAATAGATACCTGTAGCCATCGCTAAACGCATCGCGTTAACTGCACTTACTTTCTTCCCTGCTTTTCCACGTACACCATCTGTTCCAAAAAGTTCCAAAATCATTTCCTTTGTTTAATATCTCCATTTTAACGCAAATTAGATTAACATTCCTCATAATGATCCTATGATTACCTATGATTTTAGCTACTGAAAATAATAAATTAATAAATATTTAATGTATTTTTAGATATTATTCGCGAACTATTTTCACTCTATACGGAGTGACAACAATATACCTAATAGAAGGAAATTAACATGGCAAACAACAAATCAGCTAAAAAACGTGTTTTACAAACTGCTGTAAGAACTGAGAGAAACAGATATTACAGAACAAGAATCAAAAACATTGTTAAAGCAGTACATGAAGCAGTAGAAGCTTCAGATAAAGCAGCAGCAACAACTGCATTTGCAACAGCAAACAAACAGATCCACTCACTAGTAAGCAAAGGTTTCATCAAGAAAACAACTGCTGCTAGAAAAGTAAGCCGTCTTCATAAAATGGTAAACGCTATCGAAGCTGCATAAGCAGTCTCGATACACCCTCACGTAACACAATCTAACACAAAGAACGCCTATGTTCAAAGAAAAACTCCAACCTTTTATAGACAGATACAATGATCTCAACAAACTCTTATCATCACCGGATATCGCTTCTGATATTTCACGTATGACAGAACTCAGTAAAGAGCAGTCAGGACTGAGCGAACTTGTTGAAAAAGCAAACCTTTACATAGAAACAGCAGATGCGATCGTTGAAAATAAAGAACTTCTAGGGGATGCTGAACTGGGTGACCTTGCAAAAGAAGAGCTCACTGAACTAGAACCTATGTTACCTGAATTAGAGAGTGAAATTAAAATTCTTATGCTTCCAAAAGACAAGAATGATGATAAAAATATTTTACTTGAACTTAGGGCAGGAGCAGGTGGTGATGAAGCCGCACTTTTTGTGGCAGATGTTTTCCGTATGTACTCCCGTTATGCAGAACAGGCAGGATGGAAAATAGAGATCATGAGTAGCAGTGATGGTACCGCAGGGGGGTACAAAGAAATTATCGCCCAAATATCAGGTGAAAATGTCTATGCTCTTCTCAAATATGAGGGTGGTATCCACCGCGTACAGCGTGTACCAGATACAGAAACTCAAGGACGTGTGCATACTTCTGCAATCACTGTAGCGGTCATCCCTGAAGTAGATGATGTAGAAGTTGATCTCAAACCCAATGAAATCAAGATGGATACTTACCGTTCAAGTGGTTGTGGAGGGCAGTCAGTCAATACTACAGACTCTGCAGTACGTCTTACACACATCCCTACAGGAATAGTCGCGGCTATCCAAGATGAGAAGTCACAACACAAAAACAAAGCCAAAGCGATGAAAGTCCTTAAAGCCAGAGTCTATGAGGCTGCTTTACAAAAGAGCCTAGACGAGTCTTCAAGTCAGAGAAAACTCCAAGTAGGTTCAGGTTCACGTTCTGAAAAGATACGTACCTACAACTACCCACAAAACAGACTCACAGACCACCGCATAGGGCTTACACTCTATGCACTGGATGACATCATGAGTAACGGTACGCTAAAGCTGGTCTTTGAGCCACTCATGGCACATGCAAGAACAGAAGCCATTAAAGAAGCTGGGCTATAATAGTAATATCTTACTATTAGGGAAAACGATGAATCACTTATTATTTCTTAGCAAAGTTTTTTTTTCAATATTACTACTTTCTTCAACGCTTCATGCCATAGAACTTAATTGGGAACACAATTATGAAAATGCTCTTGCCACAGCTAAGAAAGAGCAGAAAATGGTCTACCTTTTTATAGGGGCTGACAATTGTAAACACTGCGAAAGATTTAAAAAACTCACACTCTCCAATAAAACACTCATAGAGCGTATGAAAAAAAAATATATATTGCTCTATATGTCAAGAGACCAACACAAGATTCCAGATGGCTTTGAAAAGCATGGAGTACCCTTTCACTATTTTTTAACATCTACAGGTAAAACTATTGCTGAAGTCCAAGGAAGTAGAGAGCTTGAAGGCTGGTATGATGTACTGGATGAAGTTGACTTAATAAGCGAGTAATAACATGATAACCTTTGATACACTACAAGAGAACACAAACATACAAGAGCTCATAAAAACAACTTTTGATGCAGACCTTCCGCTATCAGGTGACTGGGGGTACAGTAAAGACAGGGCAAGTATTATTAATGCACTACCTCAGGGCATGCCAATGCTTCAGCTTAAACATATGATCACCACCATACGTGCACATCTTGAGATGAATATCACACAAGAAGAATACAATAGGTATGGTGCGATTAACGCCAATGAGATAGCTAGAGAAGAGAATCAAAGTAATGGACTTATCTATGCCAAAGTCACCTATGAAGTTACTGCTATAAAAGAAGACCTCTTTAAGCAATTTATCAAAGAATACAAAGAGGGTTACGAAAAAGAAGGTTTTGATCTAAATGAACATTTCAAGAGAAGAAAAGAGGCTACACTTACGCGTGAAGTTGTGCATTACTTTGAAGTGAGTCAGATTAAATAAGTGTTCTTTACTATGATGTGTTTACTTTAAAAAGCATTTGAAATAAGTTTATACATGAAGTTTACTTGCTTTATAAAAAGAGATAAAGCAAGTAAGGGTGGGGGTCTGAGGGTAACCTATTCAGTTACCTCAGATAGCGTGTTACTCATTAGAGTTTGAGCTTTAAGAAGTACTTCTTTTGACTCTTTGTCTGTAGCATCTATAGAGCTAAGCCAGTTATAGACTGACGGGTAAGCAAAATGTACTACTGTTTCACCTTTTTTCTTATACATATAGAGCGTACAAGGGGCAAATGCACCTGCTTCAGGGTGAGTATGAGATACTGTGTAGATAACAGGTACTTTACAAATAGAATAAACATCAAAAAAGTCATATATATCATTGCCTGCCTTTGCGAACTCAGGTGCCAGTTGATTAAACCCTGCTACAACAAAGCCTCCTGTCTCAAGTCCAGCTTCGAGTTCTTCTTGTATTCCTTCAGCTTCATCTTCTATTTCGTCATCTTTTACATCCATCTCCATTGTAAATCTCTGAACAAGATCACCTTCTGTCTTTGCTATCTTATAGTTAACATTTTCAAATTTACCCTTAGGAAGTGCTTTTGCAAGCGTATCTGCAATATCTTTCATATAAGCTACTAAATCAGCATTGTCAGCGGGTATACCCGTAACTTTAGCAATACCGTTTGCAGACATTGATGAGATAGAGATAGTTTTATCACCATTTCTAGTATAGATAGACATACTAAGTGGCGTAAACAATGCAATTTCCGGATAATTCTTTGCTATCTTATTAACAAAGTCTTTTTTATGGAAAGTCATCAGGTAGTAGAGTTCATGTGGGTGTTTTTTATACTTTGCATCAAATGGTATGTTCATATTGTTTCTACCTGTGATATAAAAGCCAGCATCAGTAAATGCTTTCTCTACACCTTCTGGATTGATTTTACCACCTTGATTATCTGCTGTATAGATACGAATATCCTGTGCCCCATTTGCGGTTATACCGAATGTTAATAATACTACTGCTACGAACCTTGTCCAATTCATTTTCATGTTATTCCTTAAAATTAATTTGTATAATTAT
>JAUVCL010000176.1 GCA_030595845.1 Campylobacterota bacterium | reverse complement strand
CTACCGATACCTTAAGAACAAACGTGCCAGAGAAGAGCGCCAGTTTGAGATCTTTGTCACCTTGATGGCAACACGTGCTTATGCCGTCTCCAAAGATGATGTCGAAGTACTAGAGATCGAACAAGAGTTCAAACCAAGCCTGAAAAAAGAGCGCGACGTACTCGATGCCTGGAAACAATACCTCAGTTTTTTAGGACGCGAAAACAGTTCTGAAGAGTTTTGGATCAACAAACGCATCGACCTACTCGTCACCCTCCTCCAAAAGATGTCTCTCGTCCTCAACTACAATCTAGACAAAAACTACATCAAAGCCTCATGCCACTCACAGATTCCTATAGAGAACTTCGATGAGCAGCAATTAAGCATCCGTCAAGAGATCGTTACCATGTTGAAGAGTCGAGAGGCGTAGCAATCTTATCTAATCAAATCCAAATGACTCTCAAGTGATAATTAAGACTACTAAACCTGTACAAAAACTGTTTGACACACAGGGTATCGGTCTGCCAGACTTTGCCAACCCCTTTGCCTGTTGGCACGCCATGCTTTTTACACTCAACCATAGAAAAGTGCTGCTACTGACACACAACGAATCGCTCTATAGCGTAGTGATCAATGGTGTCACTAAAAAAGAGATGTCAACCTCTTTTGACAGAATTAGAGAACGCTTAAAACTTCAACTTATGTATGATGAATTTCCTATGGAGCAAATTGCAGAGATGTTGCGTTATTCTGAGCACTTTTCTATTTTTAAAAGTTCCAATAAAAGTGTCATGAGCTCTATGAACAGCTTTGTAAACAAGATAAAGATGATCGTGCATCGCGAAGGCGAATGCAATGAAGTTAAACTTTCACACATACTCAACAGGACACCTCTTAAGCGTTATGAGTTTGACACACCAACAGAACTGTTAGAGATGACATTGTCTACTATCTTGTTTTTAGATGAAAATGGTCATTGATGTAAAAGCTACAAATACTTATCAATAGTTGGCTGAGTTATACCTATGAACTTGTAACCAGATATACTGTAACATAGGCACTCTTTTACTCTTTTCTCAAAATTATCATTAAAAGAATCTTTTGCGTTTTGTGACAAAAAAGATGATTCTGTCATGTCATGAACTATATTCTGAGTTTGCAAGATATTTTGAAAGATCTTATTTAGTCTTCTCTTTTTTATACCAAGTACTTCAGCGAATGTCTCAAAATCTTCAAGAGTGTAATATCCCATCGCTCCAAAAGCAGTAGTTTCGGTATTCTTAAATAGCTCGAGCGCCATGTCAGAATCTTCTTTGATATGATATTTGCTGTAGAGCACATCATAGTTTGGTGTAAGCGAATAATCCTCTCTCCCTACTCCTCTGGTGAGAGAAAAGTTTTTTAAATGCGCATCACCGTTCCCAATTAGATAATTAAACACCACCCTTATATAAAAGTCTTCTAGCGCGGGCACACTTGCTGCCACAACTCTCTTTATATTATCTGCTATCTCTTCATAACTAGAATCATATTTATAATTGTCTCCGTGGGTGTCTTTAGTGTGTCCAACAATTGATGCAAAATCCTCTTGATCTAACTTTTGTACTTGCTTGGTCTCTTCGTTTACTACATAATCAAATCTCTTTGTTATGTACGCTAACTCTCCATCACTAAATTCTATTAGACCATTGTACGCGGTAGGGATTTTAAACACTTGTTGAGATAACTGCATACATAAATGTTCATTTGCAGCAATGTCCTCAAGTCTAGTAGCACTATCATGACTTCTTGGGATGGGTTTTAATATATATCTTCCATTTTTATCAGTGGGAGTCAAAGTTTTAGAATCACCAAAAGTGAGAGAGATCTTATCTTGAACGCCGGATATTGACATTCTTTCTGTCATTTGAGTCTTCACTTCATAAAACTCTGTTTTGTCAAAATTCAAAGGTTTTATGTTTATGCCATTAAACAGACTCTTTTTACACTTGGTACAATACCCTCTTCTCTTTATTTCTCTTAAACAACTATAGCATCTATCACTCATCAATAATTACCTCTCCTATGTGTACGGCTCCAATAGTGTCATCTTTAGAAGTTTTTATCAATCTTGAAAAACTATCATTTTCATCTATCTTCAAACTTCTGCATTGGGCTTTTTTTATATTCCCTTCCGCTAACATATTGTAGAAAAAAGGAAAAAGGAATTTAGATCTATACACCTCTTGTGTTATAGGAAAATTTACTGATATTGACATAGAGCTCTCCTCTGCTAAATATAATGAATCATACACAAATCCATAGGTGCCATTATCTTCTCTAGATAAATATCCTACAAGCATATTATTTCTCATGACTTCCACTTTTTTCATTATCTAATACTTTTAATTTTAATCACAATTTCAAGACCTAGCGGGTCTAAAATCTTTTCAAGTACCTCTAATGTTAAGTTTGCTTTTCCATTTTCTGTAGTCGACAATGTAGTAGCACCGACTTCTGCATAATCTTGAAGCGTTTCTTGATCCATCTTTATCTCTTCTCTTCTTTTTTTAATAGAAGAACCAACATATTGCTTGATACCCATACAACAACCCTTTAATCTTGAAAATTATTTACATTATAATGTAAATTTAGGAATAAATAGTAGTTTTTTTAGAATAAATGTGCTTATACTTACTATTTAGCGTAAGTTGTAGTGATTTATTACGCTTAATGCTTTGATCTTTATTAAGCACACGTTCCTACTCGTATGCCAGCAGTACCTCATGTTGTAGCATCTTATTGATCTCACCACTCAAATCTTTTACATATACAGATGATATGTTTAGTGGACTATATCGTTCACTGCCTCGATAAATATCATCATTAAACTTTTCTAATATCTCTTTCTCCATCATCTCTGCCTCTTCGCCATTTGCAAAGGTCACTTCAACTAATTGTTCGATGTTTTGTAGCTCCGCTAAAGATAGACTTAACATCAAGGGGCGATTTGACACTCCGGCAACATACAGTTCTTCATCTTTAATCCTAAAAAAGTACAGATGCCCTGGACGAGAACTGTCAAACTTTAGCTCTAAACGTTCCTGTAAAGCCTCATAACCTGTCGTAACATCATTTTCCATATAGTGATGTGCCTTATCACCAAAATCACCTTCAGAAGCTTCTGATGGACGTATAGTTTTATTTTCGATTTTTCCACTGCAACGTGGGCACCCTACTCCATGCTGCATAAACCTGTTGGGCGTAATCTGAAAATAGCCATCTACATGACAACAAAATGTCATTTTCTCATCCATTGTTCTGTAATGCATCAACTCCACTTGAATCGTGCCCTCTTCCTTAAGTGCAGCTACTTTTTCAAAAAATGCACTCTCGCTGTTTTCATCTGGCATGGTGTTTCCTCCGCTCCTGTGAGCTAATTTGGGATTATTACACACATATGTACATAATATTTGTCCATTATATGTTAAAAAGAAGTAGGCATACAGGTTTTATGTCAAATTTCTATATAGTTTGTGAATATTTAATGTACATATGAATACAAGAGAGATTATGACGCGAGACGAATTTAATAATTTACTTGATGAAGCAGCGCTTTCTAAAAAAGAGTTTTGCCAAGAGATCGGTCTACAGTACAACGCTGTCAATCAATGGGGTTCAAACGGACGAGGTGTGCCTGTTTGGGTAGAAAGTTGGTTAAAGAACTATATTCGACTGCAAGCGTTTGAGAAGTTACGTCAGATCTTAAAACATATCGATAAGTTGGAAAGCTAATGCCTGAAGTAGGATTTACCATTCTCTCAATTATCATCCTGGTACAGCTTTACATCACTCATCTTCTAGAGAGCTTTGGAAAAGATGATTTCCCATCATGAGGACTTTTTTCCCATATTGAGGATAGTTAACTGTAAACGATACGCATATCGTCTAACTGCTCTTTCAACTTACCATTCCAATAAGTGACATAAATAAAATAAGATTTTGCATCTGTCAAAAATTGTGTGTGCTGCTTGACCGAAAACTTGTAAGCATAAAGATAATCTACATTATCTCTTTTAGCCC
>JAUVCL010000111.1 GCA_030595845.1 Campylobacterota bacterium | reverse complement strand
GGAAAAACTCAATATGCTTGAAGCCTGGGTAACATCACTGAGCTATACCTTTCAGCTTTACTTTGATTTCAGCGGCTATACAGATATGGCGATCGGTATTGCCCTGCTTTTCAATATCAAACTGCCGATCAACTTCAATTCACCCTATAAAGCTACTTCGATCCAGGATTTTTGGCGAAGATGGCATATGACACTTTCAAGATTTTTAAAAGACTATGTCTATATTCCTTTAGGCGGTAACCGTAAAGGCGAATCAAGAACTTATATCAATCTCTTCGCTACTTTTTTACTTGGTGGTATCTGGCATGGTGCGGGATGGACCTTTGTCTTTTGGGGTGCGTCACATGGAGTGGCACTTATGATACATAGAGCCTGGCAGAAACTTGGAATAAAACTTCCTACACTACTTGCCTGGTTTATTACTTTTAACTTTATCAATGTGACCTGGGTCTTTTTTAGGGCTAAAGAATGGAATGATGCATTGAAGGTCTTAGAGGGTATGTTCTTTGGGACACTTGTATTACCTGTTCCATTGGCCAACAAACTTGGGTTTTTAGCTCCATATGGTGTGGAGTTTGGTAATTGGCTAAGTGCTGTAAACGCTGATAGAGAAATATTTGCATGGATGATTGCTGCTTTTGTCACTGTCTTCTTCTTTAAAAACTCTATGGAGCTACGTGACAAATTTAAACCAAATCTTTTCTATATGATCTCAACAATCTTATTTTTTCTTTCGATTTTTATACTCTATAGAAAAAGTGAATTTATCTATTTTAATTTTTAGAAAGAGGAACTATGTTAAAGTCTAAAAACTATGTCAAAATACTCTCGCTGATGCTACTCATTATATTTGGCAGTACATTTATCTATGTGTATCATTTTTCAAAGACATATCCTGTCCCTTTTACTTATAGGATATCCTTGGATGAAAAGTTTAGATTCATCAGAGACATCCCTGACAAAACACAAATTGACACTATTATAGTAGGTTCATCCATTGGACTAAACAATATACAAGGTATCATCTTAGACGAATCATCTTCCAAGGTAAGCAATGTAATGAATATCTCTGCTTATGGCCTAAAAACAACCGAAGTCGAAAAACTATTAAATATTATTTCTGTTTTTCCCAATGTCAAAAGAGTGATTTATTCTGCACATTTTCCTGATTTTTCAGATGCATTTACACCAGATGAATATGACTTACCGTTTGTTAAACAATACCTAAATCTTGATAAACAGAATATAGACTTACCTCATGCTTTTCATGCTTATAAAAATATCATCCAATTTATTAAGAACCATTGGAACTGGGAGAAGCTATATAAAGGTGATATGTTTAATTTTGGTCTTGCTTTTGACAAAACTGGGAGTATCCCCCTGAAGATATACGGTGATGATATCAATAGAGATAAGTTTGACAATCCACATCCACTTACTCAAAGTGAAGAAAACTTTAGTGCGTTAGAAAGAATGGCAAAAAAAATGCAACAAGAAGATATCAACTTCTATCTTATTGTGGGTCCCTACAGACAGCCATTGTTAGATAATCATGAAGATTTACGAGAAACGATGTCACATTTTATTGAAAAAACAAATACAATAATGGATCAATATCATGGATTTCATTTAAATTTACATCCTATCTTACAATTGAGTGATTACTATTTTGTCGATCGTTTCCATTTGAATGAGCATGGCAGTATATTAACATCAAAAGCCATTGGGAAGTTTATAGATAAAAGTGAGTGAGTCAATAACTATGTGTGGTTTTTCTACACTTAAAAAAATATTTACCGGAGAAAATAGATGCAAGAGCTTCTGATTACCATTGCGATACCTGCGTATAACAATGAAAAAACCATACAAAAAACTATAGATTCCTGTCTAGCACAAGACACTGACATTCACTATGAACTACTAATAGTTGATGATGCAAGTTCAGACAGTACACCTGAAATACTTGCTCAATATAATGATCCAAAAATAAGAGTGGTGACCCTTAAAGAGAGGGTTCCTCTAATTGAGAATCATAATGTATGTTTTAAGAATGCTTTAGGGAAATATGTGGTTTTCTGTCATGCTGATGATGCACTGGAAGATCATGCGATCGAAACTTTTTCTAACAAACTCAAGCAAAGAAATTATCCTAAGAAATATATAGTCTGGGGACACAGTATGTTTAGGGATTTCTCTGCTAAAGCTATAGATAGTGCAGGATTTATTTATAACGAGATTGTTGTCGGAGAATTTTCCCCACTGATGTTTCTCTATGGTGGACTCACACCAACTGGAACCTGTTATAGTAGAGAATCATTTTTAGAAATAGGTCCTTTCTTAAAAGTAGACATGAATTCTTCACCCTCAGATATGACAACCATGATCTATCTAGCCATGAATGGTTTTAGATTTGAAATGATAGATGAGATGGTTCTCTCTAGGGCTGGTTCATCAACAGCTATACTGGAAGCTGGTGAAACTCGATATTTGGGAGAACTCGATGATGCTTTTAAATACTTCATAAAACAGGTAGATCAACAAAGTATTACTAAGCTAATAAGAATGTCATCAAAACAAAAAATAAAACCACTCTATTTTTACCATGCGATCATCCAAGATCAGTATCATAGAAAACAGATCAAATCTATTATAAAAAGAGAAATAATCAAAAAACCTCTTATGTTAAGAAGTCTACTGGTGCGTAAACTTATCAAAAGACTTTATACATAATGGCTCTTAAGAACAAAGTCCTCAGTGGTGTGAAATGGGTTGCTCTTGCCAATATTTTCGGTCAAATTTTATCACTTGTTAGTATAGTCATTTTTGCAAGACTTCTTTCTCCCGATGAATTTGGTACTTTCGCAATTTTAATGATATTTATTGGTTTTTTAGGTATTTTTAGTGATATGGGTACTGCAGCAGCATTGATTCATATACAAAAACCCTCAAATTTATTACTTTCAAGTGTATTTTATTTTAATCTTTTTATCGGTATCATCTTAACTGTGGTTATGATACTTTTATCTGCAGCAATAGCAACTTTTTTTGATAATCCTCAAATTACACAAATGCTTCAGATCATCTCATTAAATTTCATCATTGTAAGTTTTGGTGTTGTCCAGAAAGCACTTTTACAAAAGAATATAGATTTTAAACATTTATCTTTGATACAAAGTTTAGCAATGTTTATTGGTGTTGTTACTGGTATATCATTGGCAATATATGGCTTAGGTGTATACAGTCTTATTGCCCAGGTTCTAGTCTCCTCTATCATTGGTACAGGGATGATATGGTTCTACTCTTCTTGGAGACCTGAGTTCAGTTTTTCATTTGATGAAATCAAAAAAATATGGAAATATACCGCTAATCTTTCTGCTTTTGAATTTATTAACTATTTTGCAACCAATGCAGATAACTTTCTAATTGGAAAGTATCTCTCATCATCAGCACTTGGAGTGTATAGTCTCGCATACAAGATCATGCTTTATCCATTGCAGAATATATCACGTATTTTGATGCGTGTACTCTTTCCAGCTTTTTCTACACTGCAAAATGATAATCAAAGATTCCAAAAAGCCTATTTACGTGTTATCTTTTTTATATCACTTGTATCTTTCCCTCTCATGGCAGGTTTAATGGCAACATCAAATGTTCTTGTGGATGTACTTTTTGGAGATAAATGGGAAGGACTAGCTATTTTACTTATCATTCTGGCACCTTCAGGAATGCTACGCTCTGTCTATACTACTGTGGGCTCCATCTATATGGCAAAAGGTAATACAGATACTCAGCTTAAGTTAGGAACTGTGAATGCCATTTTAACAGTTGTTGGATTTATTATTGGGTTGAACTGGGGTGTGAATGGTATTGCTTATTCTTACCTTATCGTCAATTTAATTATGCTCTATCCTATCTTTTCCATCTCCTGGAAGCAGATTGAGCTAAGTGTTATGGTTGGATTATCAGAAATAGCTCCTGTATTTATTATCTCAGTTCTTATGGGTCTTGGAGTTTATTTTTCTGATCTACTTTTATTTCATACTATAGAGTCTCAATTACTAAGACTATTATTGATGATATTCGTCGGATCACTTCTATATCTTCTAATGTTACGATTACGATACGGTAACTTAAAATCACTGATCAGTGAGTTGAGACGATAAAGAGAATAATAGGACTTTAAAGTTATATTAGTCCTATTGATTATGTAAAATAATGAGTATTGAAAGTACAGGCTATACAGCTGTAAATTGTAAGAGATCTTTTATACTAAATTATCAAAGAGTATAACGAGTCTTCTTTAACGAAGACTCGATTCTATAAATACTTATCTAAACGTAAGTACACCCATACTAATACCAGAAGCTGCAGTATCACCATAAAGCAGAACAAAACTGTCTCCTACAGCAACTAACCGTGGACGTCTTCGTCCTTCACCGGCATCACTGTTCTTCAGAGTATCCACTTGACTACTCCAACTTACTCCGCCATCTGTCGAGTATGTCCAAAGTATATCACTATTGGCAGCTTGATCATCTCCTTTGGTACGCAGTGCCACAGCAACAACAACTTGACCACTATCAGAAACTGCAACTGCAGAAAGTCCTGTACTTAAATGCCAGGTACCCAGCGTATTAAATATTCTTTTATCAGTGGCAAAGACCTTATCTCCATTTGAATTATATTTATTATAATACACTTCAGATTCAGTACCATATACGAAGTGACTGTTATTTTGTCCATCTAGTGCAAGGTCAGGAAAACCTCTACGTCCGGTACCTGCGTTATGTTGCTCTGTGTTAGCGGCAAGGCGATCTCGAAGTCCTGCTCCTACGTCTGCTCTAGAGAAATATGCATATCCTCTAGAAGAAGGTTCAGGTCTTCCTGCAATAAGGTTAACCGCACCATTTTGACCACGCATTCGAGTATCTGCATCTGCACGCCAGAGATTGCTCAAAGTACCTAGATAGCTTTCTGTAGACCCGCCTACTTTCCAAAGGTCAATATTGAGGCTAGAACTGGCATTTGTTGAACTCATAATGATATCTGTATCGGTATAGCTGATTCCTACAACATAATTACGTGCTACACGGCTACCAACTATATAATCAGTATCCCAACTTCCTGTAGAATTACGTTGACGGTAACGAATATCGTGACCTGTACTTGATGTACCATTATGTCGTGTAACAATATGCACACTTCCATCATCTCCTACTGCAATAGCGGGAGGGAAACTAAGCAATAATTGTTGTTCATCTCCTTGAATTTCATTAACAAGCGCAGTACCTGATACATCTAGCTGATAATAGCGACTGGAGATAAGATGGATTCTGTTATTGGGACCTACTTGTGCATCGAACTGGGTACCTTGGGCTACTGATGGGATGAAGTTCCATGATGCACTAATTACTGGGACTGCTACAACATTTACTGTTCTTGTTTTACTTCCTATATTTCCGGCAGTGTCTTCTGCACTGTAAGTGATAGTATATGTTCCTACTGTGTTTGTATCAACACTTCCATTTGTCGTAACACTCACACTTCCATCTATGACATCAACAGCTGTTGCACCTGGTTCTGAATATGTATCACCTTCAATTACTGTCATTGGGTTTTCACCGTTTAGAGTGATCACTGGAGGAGTAATATCCTCTGGAGGTACAACATTAACTGTTCTGGTCACTTCAACTGCAGTATTGCTTGCTGCATCTGTTGCATCATACGTTACTATATAGCTTCCTGTGGTCGCTGTATCTACGGTATCACCACCAATAATCACAGAACATGTTACATCATAATTATCTGTACATGTTGCACCTTCTTCAGTGTAGCTATCACCAACAAGAAGGTTGATCGTTGCATCTCCAGTAAGAGTAACAACCGGTGCAGTAGTGTCTACCACTTCAACAGTTCTTGTTAACTGAGATGTATCCCCATCTGAATCAGTCGCTGCATATGTTACAGTATATGTACCTAAGGTCGCTGTATCGACAGATGTAGCTGAATCATTAGTCACAGCAACTGTTCCATCTTCTATATCGGTTGATGATGCTCCTGGGTCTGTATAAGTTGAGTGAACCTCTACCGTATATGGATGGTCTCCATCTAAAGTAATAACCGGTGCATTTCCTACTGTTACATTCACCGTTCTCATTACTTGGGTTGCATCATTCCCTGATGCATCCGTTGCATTATATGTTACAGTGTAAATTCCTACTGTAGATGTATCTACGATATCACCACCAACAGTCACAGAACATGTTGCATCATAATTATCTGTACATGTTGCACCTTCTTCAGTGTAGCTATCATTTAAAAGAAGATTGATCGATGCACTTCCGGTAAGAGTGATAACAGGAGGAGTAACATCGTCTGCTACTACTGTTGTAGGGTCTATCGG
>JAUVCL010000081.1 GCA_030595845.1 Campylobacterota bacterium | reverse complement strand
GTGTCTTGGTCTGCCCACATTCTGTTATACGTTCGAATGTCGTTGAACTATCTTATCTAGCCAATGCACCTGATGGGTTTAGTTTTATTAAGGCTAAGGGTAAAACATTTGAAGAGAATGAAAATTTTATGATTTCTGTCTCAGTTGAGGATTGTACCGGATGTGCAGTATGTGTGGAAGTGTGTCCTGCTAAAAACAAATCACAGACAAATCTCAAAGCGATCAATATGCGCGAACAGCTTCCGCTTAGAAAAAGCGGGTCTGAACAATGGGAGTTCTTTACCAAACTTCCACTTATTGATCGTTCAAAACTCAGCCATGACAAAGTAAAAGAGAGCCAGTTCCTCGAACCGCTTTTTGAATTCTCTGGTGCATGCCCAGGCTGTGGGGAAACGCCTTATGTAAAACTTACCAGTCAGCTTTTTGGTGACAGAATGATCATTGCCAATGCTACAGGATGCTCATCCATTTATGGAGGAAACTTACCGACAACGCCATGGAAGAACAACATTGAGGGTAAAGGGCCTGCCTGGTCAAACTCACTTTTTGAAGACAATGCAGAGTTTGGCTTGGGATTCAGACTGGCTATTGATAAACATGAAGCGCAGGCAAAAGAGCTGGTAACTGAGCTCAAAGAAGTGATAGGTGAGGAATTAAGCCATGATATCCTAAGTGCAGTGCAATATGATGAGAGTGATATTTATAGCCAAAGAGAACGTGTTGAGAACTTGAAAGTTAAACTTCAAAATGCCACACATCCTCATACCAAAAGATTACTCTCTTTAGCAGACTATCTCTCTAAAAAATCTGTTTGGATCATGGGTGGTGACGGTTGGGCGTATGACATCGATTATGGTGGACTTGATCATGTAATGGCCTCTGGGAAAAATGTAAATATTTTAGTCTTAGATACCCAAGTCTACTCAAATACAGGTGGACAACAGAGCAAAGCGACTTTTACAGGTGCCGTTGCAAAATTTGCAGCCGGAGGAAAAGCAGGGCTTCCCAAAGACTTGGCAATGATGGCGATAGCTTACGGAAATGTTTATGTAGCCCGCGTTGCGATGGGTGCAGATGATACGCAAACATTAAAGGCTTTTATAGAAGCAGAAAAATATGATGGCCCTTCTATCATCATCGCCTATTCACACTGTATTGCGCATGGCTATGACCTAAAATATGGTATGAGTCAGCAAAAGCTTGCAGTACAAAGTGGGATTTGGCCGACTTTCAGATATAACCCTGATCTCGAAAAAGAAGGGATAAATCCTATGATCGTAGATTATAAAAAACCCACAAAGTCTGTGAAAGAGTTTATGTATAATGAAACGAGGTTTAAGATGGTTGAGAAAATGAATGCCAATGATGCCAGAGCGTTTATCAATACCGCACAAAAACATGCAGATGAACAATATAAAAAATATACCAATTTGACCAACATTGATTATAGTCATGAACCAAAGGAGGCAAAATAATGAATTTATCTACAACATATCTTGGACTGGACTTCAAAAATCCACTTATTGCTGGAGCTTCACCGTTAACGGGAAGTAGTGATAAAATTAAAGAGCTTGAAGATGCCGGTATTGCCGGAGTGGTCTTGCATTCTTTATTTGAAGAACAGATCAACCATGATCTGCATGCTGTTGATCACTTTTTATTTCAGGGGAGTGATAGTTTCGCAGAGTCTTTGAGTTATTTTCCTGATTCAGATCATTTGGAAAGTTCAGAGTCTGAACATTATTTGGAAGATCTAGTAGAGATCAAAAGATCAACGGATATTCCTATCATCGCCAGTTTAAACGGAGTGAGCAGTGGCGGATGGGTCAAGTATGCTAAAAAGATACAAGAAGCAGGTGCCGATGCTCTGGAATTAAATATCACATATATTCCAACAGATCCAATGCAGGATGCAAGAGAGATAGAAAATATGTATATCAAAGTAGTGGAAGATATAAAATCAAATACAACCTTGCAACTTGCAGTAAAGATGAATCCTTATTTTAGCAATCCTGCCCAGATGGCAAAAAGATTTAAAGATGCCGGTGCAAACGGCTTAGTCGTTTTTGACAATCCTGTTCAAGTGGATATTGATCTAGACGAATTGAGCCCTGTACAAAGTGCAAATTTAACAACGTCTTCAAGTATAAGTGAGACACTTCGATGGTGTGCTATTTTACACAGTACAGTGGATGTTTCTCTTGCAGCATCAACAGGCGTACATACTACAAAAGATGTTTTAAAAGCTGTAATGAGTGGCGCAGATGTGACACAAATGGCTTCAGCACTTTTGAAAAATGGAACAGGACATGTTCAGACTATATTGGGAGAGTTGGTGGAATGGATGGAAGAGAAAGAATATGTTTCTATAGAGCAGATGAAAGGGAGTATCTCTTTAGATCATTGTGATAACAAAGCGGCATTTGAGAGGGCCAATTATATGAGAGCACTGCTTACCTACAGGTTCTAAAATCGCAGGTTTTAACATCAGATGATATAAGCTATCTCCGCTTGTGAATCCAGTCTCATAGGTGGCCCCCAAAATCCTATACCAGAGTTGACGTAAATATGACTGCCATTAGGAAGTTTATGCAAACCTTTGACATAGGGTTGCTGAAGTCTTACCAAGTATTCAAAAGGCCATATCTGCCCACCATGGGTATGACCTGAGAGTATAAGATCTGGTGTGTAAGACCCAAGTTCTTCTATAAATTTTGGTTGGTGTGCCAAGAGTATGGTTTTATAAGCAGGGTTAGTCCCTTTAAAGGCTTTATGAATGTCAGGCACAAGTACATTGGTCCTGTAGCCTATACGGTCTGTAACACCGACTATATTGAGTTGGAGCTTGTCTATGATGATGTTTTCATTGAGTAGTAGTTTGATGTTGCTGGTCTTCATAAACGCTATGATTTTCATAGGGTTGTGAAAGTACTCATGGTTACCTAAAATATAATAGATCCCATACTTTGATTGAATGTCTGTAAGTTCGAGTATCGCCTCTTTTATACCATCAAGTGCAGTATCTATGATGTCACCGGTAATGCAAACGATATCAGGTTTGAGTGCATTGATCTTTTCTACGGATCCTTTTACAAATGCTCTGTCTATAAGACCTCCTATATGTAGATCACTTATTTGAACAATGGAAAAATCAAAGGTATTAAACTTTACTACATTTACCACAGGTTCCTTCATCCCTTCATAGGCACCTGCTGTCACATAAGAAGTAGAAAGTGCAAGCATAGCACCATCCCCACTTTTTTTAATAAAATTTCTTTTTGACAGGTCTATTCCTTTGAGTGTCTTATGAAAAAGATTTAGTACTTCATGCAGTACTAAATAGAGAAATATCACTAGTGTAATACCTATAGAGAGGGAAAAGAGGTAGTAGAAGGTATTTGCTATGATATCGGTGTATCTCCCTACAACATACAGTATGTTAAAAATAAAATTGAGTCCAAGAAGTAAAGTTAAGATATTTTTTGACTTGTCAGATAACAAGAGCTTCTTGATGACCCTTGAGTAAAAGAGGTAGTGTAGAGAGAAAAAGAGTAAAAGAAACAGCGTAAAAAATATATATACACGCATAGTAATACCTTTATTAAAATATCTTACTTCTTATTTTTATACCGTAGGATACTGTTATTATCTAAACCCAGCTTTTTTAAGTATTTTTTTAGCAGAACTATTTCCTGCAAGTTTGGATGGAAGTACAAAGAGAGCTGTTGTTTTACCCTGTTTAGTCATGAACATGATGGACTCCTTAAGTAAATTAAGAAAATCCTATCGGTACTGTGTGTATTTGTTGTGTATTAGTCTATGTGAAGCACAGAATAGACAGGAGCATCTATGGTTTTTTTTCCATTTAAAAAGTCTAGCTCCATCACAAAACACGCTTCTACACAAACAGCACCCACTTTGTTTATGAGGCTTGCTGCAGCCGTAGCGGTACCACCAGTTGCTATAAGGTCATCTATGAGAAGAACACGTGCATCTTTGGTGTCTCCAAAGGCATCTATATGTACTTCTACTTCATCAAAACCATATTCTAGAGAGTATTTTTCTGCAACAGTTGTATAGGGGAGTTTACCTTTTTTACGGATGGTTACAAATCCAAGACCAAGTCTGTCTGCAAGTATACTCCCAAATATAAAGCCTCTGGCATCGATACCGGCAATATAATCTAGGTCATAACTTTTATAACGTTCTTCAAGATGGGACATCAGCGTGTTTAGTGCTTTTGGGTTGGAAAGTAGGGTTGTGATATCTTTGAAGATGATGCCTGGTTTGGGGAAGTCTGGGATGTCTCGGATGCTGTCTAAGATGATTTGTTTGTCTGTTTCTGATAATATGCTCATTTTTTCTTACTTCCTTTTATCTTTATTGTGGCGTTGTTTCTCATTCCCGTAGGGTGTTGTGTCCCCACAACACCAAAAATATAAATACACAAAATATATTAAATTTTTAAGGTGTTGTCAGGAGACAACACCCTACAGTTTCCATTGATAGTAGAAATTTTATCCTAGATCTGATCCAGCTGCACAGCCTTCTATCTTAGCTACGCGTCCTGCGTGTCTGCCGCCTTCGAATTCTGTTGTGGCGAAGACCTCTATCATATCTTCAATCACACCTTTACCTACGACACGTTCACCAAACCAGAGGATGTTTGCATCATTGTGTTGTCTGGTGAGTTTAGCTGTGTAATGGTCGTGGCAGAGTGCGGCACGGATGCCTGGTATTTTGTTGGCAGCCATATTGATGCCGATACCTGTTCCACAGATAAGTATGCCAAGGCTTCCTTCTTCTGCAAGTACCGCTTCCGCACATTTTTTTGCAAAATCCGGATAGTCTACTCTGTCTGCAGAGTCTGGCCCAAGATCAACTATCTCATGTCCCAACTCTGTTACAAAGTCTTTTACATATGCTTTGAGTGCATAGCCTGCGTGGTCTGTTGCAATATAAAATTTTTTCACTTTATTCCTTATATTAACTTGTACGATTTTATTCTATCGGTTGTTCTAATTGTATAGATTCGATACGTCTACCTACACGTCCCCAGCGAACTGTATAACGTTGTTTATCCCAGAGTACTTCACATTCATTACTGTCGAGGTCTAAATCTTCACATACACGTCCTAATCTGGCATGGTCTTTTCCGCTTCCATATTCATCTCCATCCAGTACACTCTCATACGAACGGTGTTCAAAACTCATATAGATCAACCAAGGTTTCCCCACAATGAGTCTGTAAGGTACTGAACCCCAAAAACGGCTATCGTTAGAGTTGTCACGGTTATCACCTACCATATAGAAATGATCTTCTTCAACTTTGCTATAGAGTGCATTGATAGTTTTTCCTCCTATGCTTTGCGTTGGTGCATTAAGACCATTCACATAAACAGGCATCATATCTATCTCTTTATTATAGGCGTAGTAACGTAGTAGTGCTTCAAAAATATCTGTACCTTCCGGAGCATACTCTATACCTGGGTATTTATCCATAAAAGGGTTCTCTACCCAGAGCTTACCTCTAAGCGATTTTATCTTCTCAGCTGGATAGTTTGCTTTCATATACTCTTCACCTTCGTGAAAGTGTATGAGGAGTTTCTCATTGGCATAGAGAAGTTCATCTCCACCTACGGCAACACAACGTTTAACATAGTGTATTTTGTTATTTTTAGGATAACGGAAGATAACAATGTCTTCTCTCTCTGGTCTTGGACCTTCTATGAGGTGACCATTATTGTTAAAGTCTGGTAGTATAGGGATCTCTAGCCATGGCAAATGAGGTGTAGGGATACCATATGAGAATTTCTTAGCAAAAAGAAAATCACCAATGAGTTGTGTTCTTTTCATAGATCCACTTGGGATAACAAAAGACTGTGCTACAAAAAAGATTAGAAAAAGTACGATGATGATCGTTCCTGTCCATGAACTCGCAAAACGGCTAAATGCCTGTAATAATTTCTTCACTATATTCTTCCTTTGGCAGCTTTAACTGTATTACTTAGTAGCATCGCAATGGTCATGGGACCCACACCACCCGGCACAGGGGTAATGTACGAACACTTGGAACTTACATTTTTAAAATCCACATCACCCACAAGTGAGCCATCTTCCATTCGGTTAATACCAATGTCTATAACAATGGCACCTTCTTTGACCATATCTTCTTTAATGAGTCCCGGAACACCAACACCTACAACAATAATATCTGCCTGAGACGTATGTGCTTTGAGGTCTTTTGTAAAGATATGTGTGATAGTCACCGTTGCATTTGCATTAAGAAGCAGGGATGCCATAGGTTTACCTACGATATTGGAGGCACCTACAACACAAACATCTTTACCTTCCAAATCTATGTTGTACTCTTCAAACATTTTCATAACGCCCAGAGGTGTACAGGCTACAAAACTGTCTAAATTGGTTACAAGTCTTCCCATATTGTAGGCATGAAAACCATCCACATCTTTTTTAGGGTCTATGACTTCAAGTATCTTGTCTGTATCAACATGTTTAGGGAGAGGAAGTTGTACCAAGATCCCATCTATGCGCGGATTATTATTCATCATCTCAATAGTTGCGATGATTTCATCTTGGGAAATGGTGTCAGGCATGTTGTGTGTAATGGAGTAAAAACCTACTTTTTCGCAGGCTTTTGCTTTCATCTTAACGTAAGCATGACTGGCAGGATCATCCCCTATGAGTATCACAGCGAGTCCTGGGACAATGTTTTTTTCTCGTTTAAGTTCTTCGACCTGAGTTGCTACAGAAGCTTGCACTTTATTGGCTAAGGATTTACCATCGATGAGTTGCATAGAATGCCCTTATAATTTTTAAGGTATTATATCAAAAATAGTTTAGGCATCAGGGATGTTGCCCAATTCGGATTGAAAAGGTTGATACTGGCATGAGACTACTATGGGTGTTTTTACCTTTAATGTTATGGAGTGGGGAAGATTTTATTTCAGACTATGAATATGGTGAAATGCTTTACGCAAATCCACGGGGAGTGAGTTGCTCACAATGTCACGGGAAGATCGGTGAAGGCAAAACCATTGTAGCGTATAAAGATAAGAATGGCAAACAGCTTTTAAGGGGCTCAGACATACGTAAGGATAGTCTTTCTACCATGATCAACGCAGTCAATAGTTATCATAAGATCATGCCTCGTTATTATCTGACCAATGAAGAGGTCAAAGCAATTTATGATTATTTGAAAATCAAAAATCAAAATTATCTCTTGGAGTCGGAAGAAGATAGCAGTAATAAATAATGGCTATAATTATCCTTAATACTTTTTAAGGATAAACTATGAAACTTTCTACCTCTCTTATAACACTGCTTGTAAGTGTAAATATCGGTCATGCTTCTTCCTTGGATGTCTATCAGGATCAAACATTTTATAATTATACTCCAAACCATAATTTTATTGGCTTCGCACAAGGTGTCAAAGCAAGTTGTGAAGGTTCTTCTATGGCTTTTCTTGGTATGTCAATGTGCCCAGAAGAAGAAAGACTTTGCAAAGTACTGACAGAATTGAGAACTTCTGAACAAAAAGTTCAGGATGTTGTTGCGACTACAAAAGTGTTGGAACAACTCATTTCTCTACCTCAACCCACTACCTTTGATGCGGCTTCCTGGATAGAATCAGCAAAACATATTGGTATGGAACAATCAAGACTTTCAACACAAAAAAGAGTATTGACCCAAAAAGTGAAAATTAAACAACAACTTTTCCGTAAGCAGGCGCCGACACAGCAGGCAAGTGAAAGTACTGCATTGTGTCAAGAAGATATGGAACTGACTATCCCTTATGGATATGTCTCTTTTAGCACAAGATATGAAGCTGATATAGAAAATAAAAAAGAAATTTCTGTAACACAATATCTGTCTATCATAAATCGTTCGGGTATAGATATCGAAGCAGAGACTGCAATGTTCTATTATCGTTCGGCTAGTCAACATGTGTATCCTAGACATTTTAGCCCTTGGATAGTCAGTAAAACTATGCCACGACCAAGAGTAAAAAGAGTTGCCAAATCAAAAAAATTCAGATCAGAAGAGATACAAATGGACATGCTTATGATGTCTGCACAAAAAGAAATGCCTTCAAGACGTTTATCTAGACCAGTAGCGACCTATGAAGATGCGAGAGAATATAAGATAAAAGATCTCACTTTACCTTCAACAGGTATAGCTTTAGATCTTCCAGTCTTGACATGGAAAACTGCACTTTCCTGTGAAGTACGTGCGTATCCATACGAGAACCGGCAGGCATTTCATATCTGTTCATTTAAACCAAAATATCAGATAGACAGTAATGCGTGGAAAGTAAAGTCATCTTCAGAAGTGATCAATGAAAATGCATCTGGTGAATATAGAAATGATAAATATCATATTTATACTAAAGTAGAAGAAAATATCAAGATCTTACGTAAACCTATCGTACAAAAAGAGAGAGAAACAGGTATATTTGGCGGAACAGCTCGTAAAAAAGATGGATTTATTTTAACCCTAACCAATAAATCTGATAAAGAAAAAACATTGACCATCATAGAGCGTATACCTACCTCTACAACAGAAGAGATAAAAGTTAAATTTTTAGAGATCAAGTCTACTAAAAAAGTAAACTATAAAATGTTAAAAGACGGAAAAATAGAAATGAAACTTTCTTTGGCTGGTAATCAAACTAAAAAGGTAGAAGTATTATTTGAGATATCGTATGATAAAGATTTAAAAGTGAATTATTAAAAGAGGGGAAATAAAGAGGAGTTAGTTTGCAGGCATAAAGCCTGCAAAACCACTACTAAAGTGGTGTTACGTTTTCAGCTTGTGGGCCTTTTTGACCTTCACCAACTTCAAATGTTACTGCTTGACCTTCAGCCAATGTTACACGTCCACCGTTGTCGTTGTTAACTTGACGGAAATGTACGAATACATCGTCTCCACCATTCTCTTGTTGAATAAATCCATAACCTTTTTCATCGTTGAACCATTTAACAGTTCCGTTTACTAATGTTGCCATTTTTTGTACCTTTGGGTAA
>JAUVCL010000129.1 GCA_030595845.1 Campylobacterota bacterium | reverse complement strand
TTGTGACTTATGTATGGTGATAGCCCATGCTAAACGCAAAGGTACTTGAGAGACTGTTGCAGTTACCTTTCCACTGTCATTTTCAAGTGACCAGTCTTCTAAGTCTAGCTTTATCTTCTTGCCATCTGTGGTGATGACTATGGGCATGTTATCTATGGGGCTAAAGCTTTGTACTCTGCCCGTTGTACCGTTTACATAGCCCTCTTCCGTGTTGTTCTTTATAAAGATGACCATAGCACCCTTTTTAAGTGCCAACTCTTCTAAGACCAAAGAAGATTTAAATATCTTCTCTATGTTCTTCTCACTTCCTTTATGGTCACAAACAAAAAGTTTAGGCTTACCTTCAAGTTTGTTCAGTTCATCTAGGTTAATACGGTCTACATCTACATTATGTGTATAGAGTTTAGTAGGAGTTTTAGTAGCGAGCTCTTTTTCATGTCTGCTTGCCAGTAGTTCTTCCGATGAGAGTGATATTTCACCCGAACGTATGTCATCGAGTATACCAATGAGTCTCTCATCATCCTGTCTAAATTTATCTTGCAGATAACAAGTATGTAAGTCCAGTCCCTTCCATGCAGGAGACTGCCATGCAAAACGCTTCTCTTTAGGTACTTTGGAGACAGGAGGTAACTGAAAGAAGTCTCCCGAAATGACCACTTGCACCCCACCAAAAGGTGCATCTGTACCCTTAAAACCACGCAGTATCAAGTCCATAGAAGAAAAAAGCTCCGGTGAGATCATAGAGACTTCATCGATGATGAGAAGTTTGAGTTTTGAAAAACGTGTTTTGAGGTACTTTTTATCTAAGAGAAATTCTACATAGCCCTCATCTATACTCTCACGTATACCCAAGGCAAAAAACGAATGTATCGTCTGCCCTCCCAAATGTGACGCGGCAATCCCTGTAGGTGCCACAATGGTCGGATACACCCTGCGCTCTTTTAAGTACTGAGTATAGAGGTTAAGTAAATAAGTCTTACCTGTACCTGCTGAACCTGTTATAAATACATTTTTGCCTGATTTTAGTATGTCTAATGCTATGTTTTGTTTCATCCCGAATTATGCGATAAAATTGCTGAGATTAGCGTAAGTGCTTGTGCTGTGGACGTTTGGAAAGAATTTGAGGTTAACCCTTAGGTTAATCGATGATTATTTGTAAATGCCCACGGTGCAATGGCTTTTGCTAGTTCGGTGATTTCTATCGCATAGTTCGGGATCATGGTAGTATTATAGCTTACGGGTTCAAATATCTAAGTAATAATTGCTAACTATTTAAAAGTAATGTACCCCCTATATAGATTTCCGCTTCATCCATAGATATATAACTTTCAAAATCAGTCTCATACGCCCTACACTCATCTATACTGGGGTCTTAGAAGTAAGTTTTACTTTTGTTATGTTTGGCATTTTTATCCTTATGAGAGAATAATTATACTGAACTTAATCTTTAGAGAAATGATAGAAGGTAGTATGAGAGTTTAGAAAGAAAGATCTTGCACCCCATTAGAGGTGCAAGGTGTTGTATTAAAGATTTCTGTGTAGTTTACCACAGTTTTCAAGTACTTCATTTTTATTCTTAAGTGCTGATTCTGTACCCATAGTTGCATGTGCTTTCTCAATAGAAGCTATACAACGCTTTTTCAAGTCTGATTTTGAGTTATCAACTACATCAAAGAAACAAAATGCCGGTGCTTTTTTAGCTACTAATGTCCCACAGTTATCAGTTATATTGATTTTGTGTGCATTTGCTATAAAAGGTGAACTATTGTCATTTTCAGCATATGAATGAGCCATTGCTATGGCTGTTTTACAGTTATTTACTGTTGCTCTGTCTTTTTTAATAAGTGCTTTCGCAAAAAAGTTCTTTTCGTAAGGTGCTTGACTTGCAATGTTTCCACAATGTGCAACAACTTTATCTTTATAAAAAGCAAATGTTGCTTGATCTACTTTATTTGTTTCCATATTTGTTTCCATTGTTTCTTGAAAGCTTTTAGCTTCATTGATATATATTTTACATTCTGCGATATTCGTTTTATCATTTGCTTGTACATTTATTAGTGCTAAAGTTGATATGATAGCTGCAATTATTATTTTTTTCATTTGTTATCCTTATAAAATCTATTTGTTTAGATAATGTCAGTATAGCTACAAAAGCTTAAAATAAAATTAAAGGTTATAATTATAATAACTTTAACTTATTCATCTCTATCTTCTAATCTCTACTCCAACTACTTTTCTTTAAGCAGTACTTTAAGTTCGTGGATATCATTGCGTAAGTTCTGGATCTCTTGTTGTATGGTAACCTCGTTACTTTGTATCTCTTGCACGATCGCTTCTTCCTCATTGGTGTTCATCTCATTCATAGCATCTACCACAATAGCAATAATAAGGTTGATAATAATAAAAGTCGACAAAAAGATAAACGGCATAAAAAATACCCAAGCCAACGGATACACTTCCATAATAGGACGAACGATACCCATAGACCAAGACTCCAAGGTCATAATCTGGAAAAGTGTATAAAAAGACTCACCTAAAGTACCAAACCATTCAGGAAACCTCTCTCCAAAAAGTTGGGTAGCCATTATCGCAAAAATATAAAAAAAGAGCGTTAACAATGCAGCGATAGAGCCAATGCCTGGTATCACGCTAAGCAGTGCCATAATGATCTTTTTCATCTGTGGTACCACGGTGATGAGCCTAAAGAGTCTAAGTACACGTAAGACTCTAAATATCTCAAACCCTGCATTAGCAGGTACCAAAGAGATAGCCACGATGATAAAATCAAAAATAGACCAAGGGTCTTTAAAAAATGATGTTTTATATACAGAAATACGCAAGAGGATCTCTATGGTAAATACTGTCACAACAAAGGTGTTAAAGAGTGTAAAAAAAGTACCATATTCTAACGCTAGAGACTTAGAAGTCTCAAACCCCATCGTGATACCATTTAGAACAATAAGCGCCATAATGAAGTTTTGAAACTTACTGCTTTTTACTAACTTTTCTATGCGTTGATTAATCATTATAAAAAGATCTCTTTATAAACTTCTTCATCATAAGTCACATGTACTTTACCATCCCCATACTCTATGACTGGACGTTTAAGCAAGTAGTTTTCTTTTGCCATCCATGCTATCTTTCCTTCATCATCAAGGTTTAGTTCTTTAAGACCTAAGTCTCTGTATTTTTTTCCTTTATTGTTAAACAGGATGTTAATGTCTAACTGTTTGAGCCATTCACGTATCTTCTCTTCACCTACAGACTCTACTTTATAGTCCACAAAGTCAAACTCTATGCCATTCTCTTTCATAAACTTTCTTGCTTTTCCTACCGTGGAGCAGGTTTTTATACCGTATATTGTCATATTAGTTACCTTGATCATTTTTTTGGGATTATACTGTTTTTATTCTATAAAGAGATATAATTCTAACTATGAATACCCTACCCATCACCCAAGTCATACCTGAAGTCCAAGAGAAACTTCTACTTCATCAACGTTTAGTACTTCAAGCACCTCCGGGTGCAGGGAAAACGACAGCTTTACCTCTGGCACTTCTTGATGAACCATGGCTTGAGGGGAAAAAGATCATCATGCTGGAACCCCGACGTTTAGCTGTGCGTTCATCTGCAGCACGAATGGCTGAGATGCTTGGTGAAAAAGTGGGTGAACGTATAGGCTACCAGATAAAAATGGACTCCGTACAAAGTAAAGCTACCAAAATCCTCATCGTCACAGAGGGAATACTCACACGTAAGTTGCAAGCTGATCCGTCACTGGAAGATGTAGCACTCATCATCTTCGATGAATACCACGAGCGTTCACTCCATGCTGACTTGTCTTTAGCTTTAGCCTTAGAGTCTCAAGCTGTCCTACGTGAAGATCTAAAAATCCTCATTATGTCTGCCACGCTCAATACGACTGCTATTTCACAGATGTTAGATGCCCCCATCGTTCAAAGTGAGGGGCGTGCTTACCCGGTGGAGCGTCACTACCTTGACCCCACTACCCCACAGCCCAGTAAAAAAGAGCTTCCCTTTTACGTGCATAGGCGTCTACGTAAACTACTCATGGATGAAGAAGGGAATATCCTTGTTTTTCTCCCCGGTGTACGGGAGATAAAAGCCGTTGAGAAGCTACTCCTTGATGAAAAACTAAAAGACACCTACATCTCTACACTCTACGGAAACCTGAGTAAAGAAGCTCAAGATAGAGCCATAAAAGCACCGCCTCCTGGAAAACGAAAAGTAGTACTTTCTACGAACATTGCACAAACTTCACTCACCATAGAAGGCATCAAGATGGTCGTGGATTCCGGTCTTCAAAATGTCTCTGTGTTTAGCCCATTTTCAGGTATGAACCGCCTGGAGAGAATCTTCATCTCCCAAGACTCAGCCACACAACGAGCAGGACGTGCAGGACGAACATCCACAGGAAAGGCGTACCACCTTTGGCATAAGGCTAAGATACTCATAAAACATGACATCCCCGAGATACTCTCTGCAGACCTAAGCCAACTCATGCTCGAACTAGCCCTATGGGGCTGTAATGACATAAACCAAATGTCATGGATGGACTTACCACCCTCCACTTCCATACACCACGCCAAGACACTCTTGCAAGACTTAGGTGCACTCAGTAAAGATGGTACCATCACCACACATGGAAAAGCTATGGCAAAGTACCCCATGCACCCACGCCTGGCACACATGATGCTCAAAGCCAAAGCACTTAACCTTAGCTATGAAGCTTCACTCTTAGCAGTACTCATCACTGAAAAAGACATCTACCGTAATGCCTTCGGTTCTTCTGACTTACGTGAACGGGTATCTGTGCTACATGATGTACGTACACAAAACAGCATCAACACCCAATACATCAACATCGCACAATGCAACTACCTACTCAAAAATGCCAAACGTATTGAAAAAGTACAAAATCCTCAAGTAGATTTAGAGCTATTAGGCATACTCCTAGCTTTTGCCTACCCGGACCGCATTGCCAAACTACGCAATGACAAAAGTTCTACCTACCTACTGGCCAATGCAAAAGGTGCAGTATTACAGCAACAAGATGAGCTTTTTAACACAGGCTTCCTAGTCATCGCTGATCTTGATGCTAAAAAGACCAATGCTAGCATCTACAAAGCCATAGCCATCTCACATGCACAGATGGAAGAACATTTGGAAGCACAACTAGAAGTACATGAAGATGTCACATGGAACGAAGATCAAGAACGTGTAGAAGCCCGTAAGGTTAGTAAACTGGGTGCCATCATACTCAAAAGCATAGCCATAAAGAGTCCATCTCCTGACAAAGTAGTTGAAGTACTTATAGAGGAACTTGAAGTTCTTGGACTGGGTGCACTTCATTGGAGTAAAGAAGCTTTAGCATTAAAACAGCGTGTAAATTTCGCCAGATACCACGGCTTAGATTTTCCTGACTTTTCAGATGAGTATCTACTAGAAAATATGGACACATGGTTAGCACCCTATCTCTCAAACATCAAC
>JAUVCL010000185.1 GCA_030595845.1 Campylobacterota bacterium | reverse complement strand
AGTGATGGGCGGTTTTGCTGGTGGTGATGAGGGTGGATACTGGGATGAAGATATGAAGAATGACAATAAGTCTAACAATACGAATAGAGGAAAACCAACGATAGATAAAAGTGATTCAGTGTACAGTATCAAAGCTTTTGCGAAAGTAAATATCTTTTTAAAGATCACAGGACATAAAGAGGGTTACCATACCCTACTCTCCCGATTTGTAAGAGTGGAAGAGCTCTATGACACTATAAAGTTTATACCTTGTGTCTGTGATACCTTTACCATAGAAGGTTGTGAAAATGTACCTTTGGAGTCAAACACTATCTACAAAGCCTACAAAGCACTCAATGATCATACGGGTGACCTGGATATCTTAAACTTCTTTTACGAACATAAAGTAGTCGTGGCAAAACGTATACCAAGTCAAGCGGGTTTAGGTGGTGGGTCTTCTGATGCCGCTGCGTTTATGCTACTGGTAAAAGAGGTATGTAACTTAATGATAAGCACCGAAGAATTAGCTAAACTAGGTAGTACCATAGGTGCTGACTTGCCTTTTTTCATTTATAACTATCCCTCTGCGAACGTCTCTGGCTTTGGAGATAAGGTTGAGCCATTTGATGAAGCACCACTGGCACTAGAACTTTACACACCAGACATAGGCTGTGACACTACAGTTGTCTATAAAACATTTAAAAAAGAGTTACTAAAAAATATTAGTGTATGTTCTTTTTTTGGATGGGACAACATAGACTCTAAAACACTTTTAGAAACGATATCAAACCCCATAACACTCAATGACCTCTACGCAGCTGCACGCTTAGCCTATCCAGAGTTAAAAACCATTGCCCAGGAAGGATGGTTTTTCTCTGGAAGCGGGAGTACATTCTTTAGATTAAAGAGATAAAGCTTAGCTCTTATACCCCTAAATAACGATCGATCGATCGGGTGAGTTCATCCAATTTTGTTTGATATCTCTTCACATAACTGTGTAAGAGTTCAGGTTTTTTATAAATGAGATGCTGATGTATTTCATTTATAATAGTATGCATCTCTTTAGCCCCTATCGTCCCTGTAAGCCCTTTCATATCTAAGCACAGTACCTTGATTTGTCCATAACGCTGTTCCTTCACTAGATTCTCAAATATGGCACCACTTTGGGCATAAGCATCTATGAACTCCTGTAATACCTGTTTATGAAAAATGATATTACCTTTGAGATTTTCAATACCTTCCTCTATATTCAGTCCTTTAAAAACTATAGGAGTGGGTTCAGGTACATACATCGGTGATATCAGAGGATCAACTTGATTTAAGAATGTTTTGAGTGCTGTATATAACTGTTCTAATTGAACCGGCTTAGAAAGGTATCCATTCATCCCACTTTCAAGCATTTTCTCAATTTCATGTTCAGAAGCCAAAGCAGATAAAAAGACTATAGCTGTCTGATCAAAACGAGATTCTTTTCGCATGATCTTTGCTGCTGTGTATCCATCCATAACCGGCATATTGATATCCATAAAAACGATATCTATATGTTCCTGTATTTCATGAAGAAAATCAATTGCTTCCTGCCCATTATTTACAACCGATACCTTTATATTTGATTTTCCTAAAATCTCCAAAAAAATATTTTGATTGACAATATCGTCTTCCACAATCAGAATATGTGCATCTCCAAGGGAATGAAAACCTTCCAAGGTAATGTTTAGCGTATCTTTAAATGCTTCGCTATAAACTCTCAATGCAGTATCATCATTTACTTCATTCTTATTTTCACTATCTTCTTTGACTGTATATAACTCTACCAGTGTATCAAATACGTATTCCTGCGTAAGCGGTTTTTTCAGCCTTATGTCTATATGCTTATTGAGAGGAATCTCCTCAGAAGTGAAAAGGTTCTCCAAAGAAATTATTTTTAGATCTTGTTCATTTTTTACCTTTGCTAAGGCTTCAAACACTTTAGCATTAAAGAGGGTATTACTCAAAGCAACGATCTCATATTGTGTAAAATCCGGTATCTGATCAACAAAAGTTTTGGCACTTAGAATATCTATATCTGCTCTAAAATATGCAAACAATTTTTGAGTAGCCTGGGCTGAACTATAACTGCGGTCAGCAATAAGCATTTTTTTGCCCACTAAACCTTTATTAGGCAGTCTATATTTTCTCTTTTCATCATTTTGCACTTCAATATCAAGTGTGAATATCAGCATCGTACTTTCATAACTTCTATCTTTGATATGAAGTTCACCACCCATCAAATACGTTAACTCTTTCGCAACAAATAGACCTAACCCCACATACCGTCTTGTTTCTTCATCATAATAAGAATTAAATAAAGTTTCTTTATCTTCTATATTGACATCTGCATTGATTTGAAATCTTAGGTTTAATCCTTGTATCTTGTCCTCAGCTGTTGTAACCTCAATTTTCACCTCTTTGTTTTGACTGTTTTGTATAAAATATTCAAGCAAATTGATCAGGATCTGTCCCAGGTGCACGGAATCTGAAAGCATATGTTTTGGTACATCTTTATCAATATCAAAAACCAGTTCTATATCATTTTGTTTATATTTAGTATTCAGCAGTCCGGCCACTTCATTTAATACATGGTTAAAATTAAATACCTCATGTTGTATGACCACTTTTTTAGATTTTAATCGTAAAAATTTTACCAGGTCTCCTGTCACATCAAGCAGTTCATTTTCATTATCCATCACTTTTGCGACATCGTCATACAGAGGTGTTTCTTTTACCTTTTCTGCCAATTGATGTGTATGATTTATGGTCTCTTTTGCAATGATCTGAATATTCTCCCCCATACTTGCGAGTGCTTCATTCTGTTTGAGCTCAAGATTATCATGTTTTAATTTTATTTTTTCATGCTCTGACTTCATCCGTTTCATCTGTTCAGAAGAGAGAAACATAAAAAAGATCCCCACAAAAGCTAAAGCAAACATCGCGAGCCATAAAGGATCATCCCCGTGCATTACTGCCACTTCTCTATCGACATAAACCTTTTTTTCAATCGTATGAATAATTGGTTCAGCTTTAAGTACAAGCTTTTTCTCTTCCAATATAAAGGCATTTGGGAAAGATTTTTTAGCTTTAAGATACACCAATGCAAGAAAATTATTACTTTCAAATGGTCCTACTCTCAATATATAGGATTGATCTACTTTTTTAATGTCAGCCTGAAATTTAGAGCCATCTGCTAAACTTTGAACTGTTGTATCTTGTTGCAAGCTCTCTTCATAATGTTTCTTTTTTAGTACTATCTTTTCTTTATCATCCCCGCTATCTAAGATAATAAAGTTTGTCCCAGCAGTTACCGCTTGTACCAATAGAGACAATAACAGTAAAATACCATATATTCTAGACACTTGATGCTCCCAAATTTTTAATTTCATTTTCGATTTCTTCTTGTTTTCGGATTAAGTCTTTCTGTATATTTTCCAGACTTGACATTTTACGTCTACTGTTTAACGATAGAGTAAGCCCTATGATAGAGAGAAAAAGTAACGCGGTCCACTCTAACCCTACCTCTTCTATCAAGCTCTTAGCTTGATGCATGGTATTGTTTTGGTGAGGAGTAGTGTGCGTTTTTATTATGTTTATTTCGTTCATAGGCTTAGGACCTGTCCTCTCTCTTTTATGATCTTCTATTGAAAATATATTGGGGAAAAGGGGGCTTAAAAACAGAAGTAATTCATTTTTAAGAGCCAATGATTTTATAGGCTTTATGACAACCATTGTATACTCATCGA
>JAUVCL010000071.1 GCA_030595845.1 Campylobacterota bacterium | reverse complement strand
TAAAATACCAAAACTTGAAACTTGGGAAGATGTTTTAACCTCAAATGTATTTGGATTATTGGACTTAATAGATAATAAATATTTACTAGAAATAATATTCAAGGCTAAAAATATTCATGATAACTATATTATAGATAAATTGAAAAATAAAAAAATAAAAAGTGTTGAACTGTGGAAAAAATTTAAGAATATTGGTGAGCCTGATATTTTAGTGACTTTGGATGATGATACATTTTTTATCATTGAAGTTAAATATTTCAGCCATGAACACAATAAAAAAGAACAAGTTGAGAATGAAGACGATATAGAAAAGTATCAAGAAAATGGTCAACTAAAAAAATATCTAAATATTGCTATAGATAATAAAAAGAGTGACTTTATTGTCTATTTAACCGCTAATTATCAAAGTTTGAAAGCCATCCAAAACAGTGATAGTACAAGTAAATCGTGCTTGGATAATATATATCATATTCATTGGGATGATTTTAATGCACATCTTATAAGTAAAAAACCTGATGGTATTGAGAAGAAAATTATAGATAAGATTAATGAGTATTTGGAGTTTAAAGGTTTTACTTACTGGAGTGGTTTTGAATATAAAAGTGAATACGATAGTTTAAATATCAAAATAGGAGGATTTTATGCAAAATAATCAAAAAGAACAAGTAACAGATATAGTCAATGCCTTTAGATTAGTAAATAAAGATATTAGAGAATGTTTTAAGATTATGTGTGATGAGTTAGAATCTAGTAATAATTTTAAAAAAAAGTGGAAAAAAAATAAAGAGGGTAACAAAAATTTTACAAATTTGTTTGATGGGAATGATTGGTATTATTTAAACTATTATGGGATATATAATCAAAAAGTTGTAGGTTTTACTTTTGTTATCAGCATAGGATATGATGAAAAAGATGATATATACTATTCAGAGTTTATAGAGAAGTTAGACAATAATATCAATAAAAATACCCCTATGCTTTGTATTTGTGGTATTTATGAGCCTATATATCAAGATAATATAAAACTGGTAGATAAAAATGGTTGGCAATATGTTGATGATATATTACGATTTACAGATGAGTGGAAAAACTATGAAAAAGAAAAAATAAAATATAATGAATGGATCGATGTGGAAGTTGACTATCAAGATGGCAAAAAGACAAAAGATGGCTTTGAGGGATGGTATAAAAAAGCAAAAGTCAAAATCAAACATATAACAGATATTGCATCTAAAGAAGAAGCTCAAAATATTATTGATGACTTGATAAAATCCAAAATTTAGAACAAAACAGACACAAAGCAGTCCACTAACTAGAATAAACTTCTAAATAGCTAATTATTAGGAGTTTAAAATGCAATCAGAAGAGGGAATAGAATATCAAAATCTAAAAAGTTTAGACTTATCATTCAAGAAACTACATTCAATACCGACATATATATTTGAGTTATCCTCTCTTGAAAACTTGAATCTATCACATAACCAATTAAAAGAATTGCCACAAGAGATAATAAAACTAAAGTCATTAAAAGTCTTAGACATATCTTGGAACCATATCACACATAATCTTGACTTTTTACCCAAAGAGATAAAAGTTAATCGTGCTTGGAATAGATAATGAAAATATTATCAAAAGAAGTAGCCCCAATATGAAACAGTCACATACAGTTACAAAACTATATTTAAAACAAAGTCAAGAAAAAGGATCTAGCTCTCTTGGCATAAGCACAACAAACTTGAATCCAAACCCAATATTCAAAAAACACTACTTTTGGATTTACCATTACAATATGCCATATGAATCAGCTCAAGAAGTATTTTTTAAAGATGAACATAAACTATCACTTAAAAAAGCGATAAATTTAATGAATCAATTAAAGAAAGATAACATACCGTTTGCATATATCAATTCAGCATATCATAGACTTGGCACTAAAGTTTTTGATTATAAAAAATTAAAAGAGAAATATCCTGATATTAAATTTGCAGTAGCATACAGTGAGGATAGAGATGAAGTTTGTGAAGAATTTAATGGACATAGGTAGTTGCTAGTTTAGTAGCTCCAGCTACTGAACTTACTATCAGACTTTGGATTTAAATTCGGGTTGTTTCTTGTTGTTTATATTCTGATAGGGGTTCAACAGCTGGAGCTATTGAACGAGCAATAATATTGCATCTGCATTCCCACGCAAAGCATGGGAACGAGAGAAAATTTATAATAGACCCAATAGCGCTACAAGTAGTACTGGTGGGGTTATAGCAAACCCCACCCTCATATAGCCACAATTGCAGAAATGTGAACCAGGATTAGCCTGGTTAGTTTTAATGTAGTAGGTTCCAAGAACTTCATTAAAGATACCATACTTACTCTATGATATCTTATATTCAATTACTTCACCTCACCCTTCTCATAAAAATTTCTTAACCATCTGTCTAGGGGGTACATAAATTTATAAATGGCAGGTACAACCAAAAGTGTAAGTATAGTTGAGCTTACAAGTCCACCTATGATGGCTAGTGCCATGGGTGCATTTGACTCTGACCCTGCTCCACCACCAAAGGCTAGTGGTAGCATGGCACCTATCATGGCGAATGTTGTCATGAGGATGGGTCTTAGTCTTTTTTCTCCTGCTTCGAGTAAAGCTTCATCTACACTTTTACCTTTTTTGACTGCTTCGTTCGCAAAGTCTACTACCAAGATGGCATTTTTACCTACCATACCAAGCAAGAGTATGATGCCTATCATGACAAACAAACTAAAGTTATTACCAGTGAGGTAGAGTGCCACCATCACACCAGTAAACGATAGAGGCATAGAAACCATGATGATAAGCGGTTGTATGAGTGACTCATAGAGTGCAGCTAATATCAAGTATATGAGGATGACCGCTAATATGATGGCTCCTGCAAAGGCGGCATTGGTATCTTGCATGTTTTCGACATCACCTGTAAATCTGTAATTATAACCCTCTGGTAGTAACTCTTTCATCTCTTCTTCTATCTTCACCATAACGACATTTAAACTCTCACCAAAGATGCCTGAGGTTACCATCACTTTTCTCTCTCTGTCAAAACGGTTAATAGACGCAATGTTTGCAGTCTCTTCAAACGTAACAAGACCTTCTAATGAGACAAATTCACCATTAGAACTTCGTACTTGAAGTCTTTTTATATCTTCGATGGATTTTCTATATTTATCGTCAAATCTCAACGTAATGTCAAACTGTCTTCCTTTCTCTTCATAATATGAGACAGGTATGTCACTTGAGTAAGCACTCCCAAGCATCGCAGCAATGTCATTGGCACTAACACCTGCTACTTGGGCATTTTGTCTTATGATGTTTATCTGCACTTCAGGCTTTCCACTCTCATAATCTCTGTCTATACTCACAGCACCTTTGGTCTTTTCAAGAAACGCCATGAGCTTTGTGGTTGTTTTTTCCAAGACATCTAAGTCATCACCTGTAACGACTATCTGAACAGGAGCATTACTCGCACCCGTGTCAAACGGTGGCAGATCTTCAACAGTGATGACAAAACCTTTGACTGATTTAAAGATATCTCTATATTTTTGTACAATCTGCTCTTGTGATACACCTTTTCTTTGTGCGACAGGTGTAAGTTTTGCATAGATCTTAGCTTTATGTATCTCATTGGCAGCATTATATCCTATGGACAAAACAGAATACTCTACATGCGTATCATCTTCTATTTGTTTAAGTAGTGGCTCAACAGTTTTTCTCATGTTGGCGATGTTTGTCCCTACAGGTGCTTTGATGAAAACTTGAAACTCACTGTTGTCTTCCATAGGTATGAACTCCATACCTACCTTAAGTGAGAACGATGCTACAAGCAGCCCAACCGTAGCCAATATCGTAAGTGTCTTAAACCTAATGAGAGGTTTGAGCAACCATACATAGGCTTTGTCTATGCCTACAAAAAATGGTTCTGTCATATGGTAAAACTTACTCTGTTTTGCATTTAACACTCTTGCTCCAACCGTAGGTATGAACATCACCGCAACAAAATATGAGATAACAATTCCCGCAGCCACCGTCATAGCAAAGGAGTTAAAAAACATCCCCACAATACCATCCATAAATGCTACAGGGATAAACACTGCCAAAAGTACAGAAGAGATGGCAAGTATAGAAAATGCTACCTCTTTGATACCTTCAAAAGAAGCTTCAAAAGCACCCAAACCTTCTTCCATCTTTTTTGTAATGTTTTCAATCACAACAATGGCATCATCAATAAAAATACCTATAGCCAGTGTTAGCCCTATAAGTGTTAGTTTGTTAAGGTCATATCCCATCCAGTCAATAATAGCAAACGTACCAATAATCGAAGTAGGAATAGCCAAGGCTGATACAATCGTAGCTGTAAAGTTTCTCAAAAAGAAAAAGACAATAAGAATGGCTAAAATAGCCCCATAAATAAGGTCAAAGGTCACGTTGTTAATGTTGACCATAATCTTGTCTGATTGATCTTGAAGCAGTTGCATATCGTAGTTTTTACCAGCTATTTGAGTGAGTCTTGGCATAGTTTCTTTCACTGCTTTAATGATATTTAAAACATTTTCACCTGAGATCTTTTTGACTTCTAGCATCACACCTTGATTGCCGTTATAAGATGAAAAACTTGTAGCATCACTCAGTCCATCTTTCACAATGGCAATGTCTTTAAGTTTCACTCCGGGCTTTATGAGTATGTTTTCAAGCTCAACTACAGATGAGGCATCAGACTTCGCTTTTAAAATAATCTCTTGATTCTCATTAATGAGTTTACCTGCACCCTGTTTGACATTTTGAGAAGCTACTATTTGTTGTAGGTCAAGTGTCGTAAGTCCATATTTGTTCAGTAAAAATGGGTCTGCAAAGATGCGTATCTCTCTGTCTTGGTATCCGACAATATTGATTTCCCCTACCCCTTTAATTCTTTGTAGTTTGGGTTTTATTTTCTCATCTGCCAGTCTCATAAGTTTGATGGTATCACCCGTCTTAGTGGCTATAAAAAGATTTATAACCCCTCCACCAGTTCCTAGCTTTTTTACAATAGGTTTTTCTACCGCGCGAGGGAGAACAAGGGAGCCTATCTTATCTCTTACATCGTTGGTTGCTTCATCTAAGTCTTTAAAGAGTTCAAACTGTACTGTGACTACTGAAAAGCCTTCATAACTGGTAGACATGAGTTTATCTATACCATCTATGCCACTTACTGCTTCTTCAAGCTTGTCGGTAACTTTTGTTTCTACTGTACTTGCATCTGCTCCGGGGTATGCTGTCTGTATGGTAACAACAGGAAAGTCAACATTTGGAAATAGGTTTACAGGCATAGTCTTATATGCCATCAGCCCAAACACAATGAAGGTTAGTACCCCCATCAGTGTGGTAATAGGTTTATTTATTGCAAATTTATACATAGTTCACCTACCTACTCTTGGGTAGTGATATAGCCATCACCAAATAATCCAACAACAAAGTCTTTTGATATCACTTCTGCTTTTATTTTTCTTGTTTTAGTATTTGCATAAGGATAAATTTTAGATATTTTACCCTCATATTTTTCAGTATCACCATCAACTTTATACTTAAAAGTATCTCCTATTTTGATAGACTGATGATACTTTTGATCAAACTCCAAGATAAGCTTTCGACTGTGTTTACTCTGTATCTTAAATACAGTCGTAATCATTTGCCCACTCACCACATCACCTACTTCTATGGCTTTTTCATAAATAACCCCATCAAAAGGTGCTTTGAGACTGGTTTTATCTAGCATGGCTTGCTGAAATGCCAGTTGTGCTTTTGCATTTTCATATTTGAAAGCAAACTGGTCAAATTTTGCTTTATCGATGATGTTTTGTACTTTGAGTTGTCTGTCATAGTCATACTTTGCATACTTAAGTGCTGTTTGTGTAATGTTTAGTTGGGCTTTTAAGTCCTCATTTTGTAAATTTGCCAAGACTTCATTTTTTTTGACCTCGCTGGTTACATCGACTAAAACATCCCCTATGATGCCACTACTGCTAAATGCCAACTTGGCATTCTTGTCTGCTTGTACATTAAATGTTGCATAGATCTCTTCAGCATGTAAAGTAAATGTTACTAGCATTAATCCTAAAATTATTTTGTTCATCGTATAAACTCCTTAGGGTCTTTCCCTGCATAATAGTAATAGATAGATTTATCTATCTCATAATCATAAATGGTCCCTTTATAACGAGCTTGTGCCAGTGTTTTTTGTGTGAGGGCATCAAGGAAGGCAATGTTGTCTACCAAGCCTACTTCAAACTTCTGTTTAAGTACGCTGTAGGTACTTGTAGCTGCGCGTAAAGCACTGTTTGCACTTTTAAGTTTGGTACGTGTGGTTTGTAAACTTTTGTTAGAAAGTCTAAAGTTCATCTTTTGCTCTTTTTTTGCATAAGCTATTTGAGATTGTAGTGCCAGTTTTTTGTACTTCACGGCTTCACTCTCTTTGTCCATTCTTCCATTGTCAAAGATTCGCATATTGACAGAGATCATCAGTTTATTTTGATTGTCTATCAAAAAACTGTCTCCCCCGGTAATCGTGTCATCATAGTGTGATTTATTGTAGGTATCTGATAAATTAACTTGAGGTCTATAGCCTGCATCTATGGCATGAGAAGCTTCTCCTACTGCATTGGCATTGGCTTGGAGTATCTTGGTATTTTCAAATACTTCAAAATGTATGTTTTTGGGTTCTACAAAATGGTTACTTTTTAAATGTTTAGCAGATAAACCACTGAGTAACTGCAGGTTTTCTTCACTTGTGACTAGAAGAAGTTTGGTGTTTTCAATGGTGTAATCATTGTTATCATAGACAGATTGAAGCTTATCTACCTCTTCTTGTGTTGCAAGTTCTGCTGCTATAAACTTCTTTACACGCTTTATCTGCTCTTTGAGTTCAACAGAACGCTCATTTAGGGCAGAAAGTGTTGCTTTGAGTTTTTGTATGCCATAGTAGTGACGTACTATTTCAAGTGTGATGCTCTTCTCAAAAGCAATCTTTTCAAACTGTGAAGCTTCAAGTTCAAAGTCTTTTCCACGAAGTAAAGCATCTTTCCTTCCTCCATCATAAAGGTCTACACTGAGTGCTGCATAGGCAAAGGAAACCTGTCCTGGACTTACTATGCTATTAGGCGAGACATAACTATGACTTGCTCCAATGTCTAGTGTTGGCCAGTAAGCACTTTGGGCTGCTTCAACCTCTTGTTGTTTTGATTTTATGTTAATTTGTTTTGCTTCTATAAGCTCATTGCTTTTCCCCGCATGGTGAATTAATGTTTTTAAACTCACACTTTGAGAAAACAGATATAAAGGCAAAATCAATACGAGTAATATTCTCACTTTTTTTCCTTTTTTTCAAGTAATAAGAACAAAGAATTTAGAAAAGTTTCAATGTCTTCTTTAGGATTACGTGCTGCTGTATGTACCTCAATAATAAGCCCCAGTTCGAAAGTAATCAAAGCACTGACTATACCTTGTGCCTCTTCTCGAATCTCACCTTTATCAATGCCTTCTTGGGTGATTTGATGTAATATATTGGTAAATCTCTCTCTACATGCGGTACTGAAATCAATCATCTCTTGTGTACCTGTGGTCATAGAGATAGCTAAAAACTCTCTATAGATATTGAGCTGTTGATGGCTGTTGTTTGCCTTATGCATATGATAGAAAAAATGAAAAAATTTCTCTTTTGTACTTATGTCTAAATTTACAATATTATTTAGCTCTTTTTCATGCTCTGTAATAAACGTTGTTATAATTTCAAAAACAATATCTTCTTTGTTTTTGAAATATTCATACACTGTACCTTTTCCTATGCCTGCGGTCTTTGCTATCTGTGAGATGGTTAAATTCTTAATCCCATACTCCAATAAAATCTCTTTACAGGCACATGCGATATCTGTACGTTTCTTCTCTTTATCTACTACAATTGCCATCAATATCCTTCATGACTGACTGTCGGTCAATAAAAAATTTTAACTAAATTAGGCTTAAATACAGTAATGATTAAACCTATCAAAGATTCATATAATTCAAAAAGAAACGTGTTTTTTTACTTTAGAAACCTTATAAAAAATATGAAATTTTAAGGTTTCTGTAACTCATTTATAGTAGACCCAATAGCGCTACAAGCAGTACAGGTGGGGTTATGACAAGCCCTACTTTCATATACTCACCCCAACCTATCTTGACCCCTTTTTGTGCAAGGACATGAAGCCAAAGCAGTGTCGCTAATGAACCTATCGGTGTCATTTTTGGTCCTAGGTTTGAACCTAAGATATTTGCATACACTAACGCTTCATTTCCAGCATAGCCCACCTGATCAATAGCAATATCCATGATCATAATGGTTGGCATATTGTTCATGATGGAAGAGATGATCGCAGCGAGGAAGCCCGTACCGATGATGGCAACTGCCTCACCTTGATGTGTAAGCATTTCGATCCAGGAAGCAACAATATCAGTAAGACCGGCATTTTTTAGACCATAGACTACAATATAAAGCCCTATACTGAACCAAACAACCTGCCATGGTGCAGCTTTCATAGTCACCATAGGTTTCACAGCTTTATAATGGTTGGCAATAGCCAAAAATATCAGAGCACCGCCTAAAGCAAAAAGTGAAATAGGAAGATCATAATAGTCCCCTATAAAATACCCTATCATTAAAAATACCAAAAAAAACCAGCTTAGCTTAAACATGGTCTGGTTCTTAATGACAGAAGAGGCTTCAGGCAACAAGTCAACATCTACTGATAAAGGAATGTCTTTTCTAAAATAGATCCACAATACAACTATAGAAGCAAAGATGCTCAAAAGATTGGGTAAGAACATATTTTTAGCATACTCCACAAAACCTATATCAAAATAACCTGCCGTAACAATGTTTGTCAAGTTTGAGATAACCAATGGGTTGGATGCACTGTCCCCAATAAACCCACCGGCCATTAAAAAAGCAAAAATAGGCAGTGGTTTCATTTTGAGATATTTCATTTTTGCCAATAAAATAGGTGTTAAGATCAGTGCGGCACCGTCATTGGCAAAAAATGCTGCGACCAATGCACCAAGCAGTAAAATGTATACAAACATCTTATTTCCGCTTCCTTTACTTAGTTTCGCCATCTTGATCGCTGCCCACTCAAAAAAGCCTATCTCATCGAGAACCATTGAAAGGATGATAATACCGATAAAAGCCAATGTTGCATCCCATACGATATTTGTGACCGTGATCACATCATCAAAATCAACTACACCTAAGGTCAATGCGACAATAGCTCCAATAACTGCTGTTGTTCCAATCTGTAAGCCTTTGGGTTGCCATATTACAAATACGAGTGTCGTTAAAAATACGCTAAATGCGAGAATCATTTCTATTCCTTTGTCTATTCTTGATAAAAGTATATCGGAAGAATATCAATATATCTTGATATATATCTTAGTTTCGTTATACTTCATTAAAGGGCACATCTAATAACCCTAAATCAAATAAAAGTGACGTAGATATGGATATCTTTTTAAAAACAGTTTCAGCCCTTAACGATGAGACCAGAGTGCTCATATTACGTTTTTTAGACACACATGGTGATCTGTGCGTCTGCGACCTTCAAACCTCTCTTGATATGATCCAATCACGACTCTCACGACATCTAAAGATCTTAAAAGAAGCAGGTTTCTTACGTGTTGAAAGACGAGGAACCTGGGCGTATTATTCTATTCGCTCACCGCTT
>JAUVCL010000216.1 GCA_030595845.1 Campylobacterota bacterium | reverse complement strand
TTTTACAACGTGGTTTTGACCAAGTTATCCATGATATTGCTTTAATGGATCTGGGTGTAGCATTTGCACTTGACAGAGCAGGCATCGTGGGGGAAGACGGTGAGACACATCAGGGGGCTTTTGATATCTCATATTTACGTGGTATACCCAATATGACACTGCTTGCACCCTATAATGAAAGCACAATGAAACTCTGTATGGCATTTGCCAAAGAGTATGATCACCCTTGTGCTTTCAGATACCCTAGAGGGGCTTTTTGGGCAGAAGATAGAGAAAGTCCAGCCTATGAGCTTGGTAAAGCTGTTCTCCTGCAAGAGGGAGAAGAGATACTTTTTATAGGGTATGGAAATGGCGTGGGACGTGCAGAACAAACAGCTGCACTTTTAGATCAGAGAGTGGCTATTTTGGACTTGCGTTTTGTTAAACCCTTGGATGAAGAGATGCTTGTAGCTTTATCCGCCAAATACAAAAAATGGTTTGTATTCTCAGACTCTGCAAAAATGGGTGGAGTAGGGTCTGCCATACTTGAGCTTTTGAGTGAAAAACAGATACAGGATGTGGCATTAACCTCTTTTGAGTATGATGATGCATTTATTACCCACGGCAATACAAAGCTGGTGGAAGAAAGTTTAGGGATTTTACCGGAACAATTGGCAAAAAGAATAATGTAGGGGTCGAGCCCCGTCTCGACCCTCGGGCAGACACAGGGGTCTGCCCCTACATTTATTTGGATTTAAAAAAATAGCTTGAGAGATGTTTTTTTAAGTTCAGTGACAGAGAACAGTGAGAATCACTTGAACCGAAGGTGAAACTTCAGTGAGAGGAATTGAAAAGTGGCTTTGCCTCTTTTCAAGAAGAAATTTAAATAGAATAAAGGATTTAAAAAATGGCTAACGAATACATTTTTACAAGTGAATCAGTAACGGAAGGTCATCCAGATAAAATGGCTGATCAGATCTCAGATGCTATACTCGATTATATTATCGAACGAGATCCACAAGCCAGAGTGGCTTGTGAGACGTTAGTGAGCAATGGTTTTTGTGTTATCGCAGGAGAACTAAAAACAACAGCATATGCCCCTATGCAAGAGATTGCAAGAGGGGTGGTAAAAGATATAGGGTATACAGATGCAAAATATGGTTTTGACTATAGATCTGCTGGTGTACTTAACGGTATAGGTGAACAAAGCCCGGACATTAGTCAAGGTGTGGATCAGGCTTCAGGTGAGATCGGGGCAGGTGATCAGGGACTTATGTTCGGGTATGCCTGTAAAGAGACTCCTGAACTGATGCCTCTTCCTATTTCTTTAGCACATAAGATCACTGCAAAACTTGCAGAAGTACGCAAGAACGGTACTGTCCCGTTTTTACGTCCTGATGGGAAAGCACAGGTTTCTGTGAAATATGTCGATGGAAAACCTGTGTCGATAGATACGATCGTTGTTTCAACGCAGCATCATGATAATGTATCTTTAGAACAAGTACAAAAAGCAGTACTTGAAGAGGTGATTAAAGCCGTGATCCCATCAGAATTGATCCACGATGATATTATTTATCATATTAATCCGACAGGACGTTTTGTGATCGGTGGACCACAGGGTGATGCCGGGCTTACCGGTAGAAAGATCATTGTAGATACTTATGGAGGTTCATGTCCTCATGGTGGAGGTGCTTTTTCAGGTAAAGATCCTACTAAGGTTGATCGTTCAGCAGCCTATGCTGCCAGATACGTAGCTAAAAACCTTGTGGCAGCGGGAGCCTGTGAAAAGGCAACACTGCAAATAGCCTATGCTATTGGTGTAGCTGAACCAGTCTCTGTCTATGTAGACACACATGGTACAGCAGTGGTAGAAGAAGAGAATATCACAGCATGTGTTGAGGCATTGTTTGATCTTACTCCCAAAGGCATAATGACTGAATTAGATCTGTTAAGACCTATTTATAGGAAAACAGCTGCCTATGGTCATTTTGGTAGAGAAGATAAAGACTTTACCTGGGAACAAACAGTAAGAGTTGAGGACATAAAAGCGTATTTAAAACTCTAACATAATAGTCATTATCAATACGATAATGACGCTGTGTAGGAAAAATGAAGCTTTTGTGTACTTTAGTACTATATCTAAAGAGTTTAAAGTATTTTTTAAATATCTTTAGATATAGTTTTCTATATTAATAAAAAGGAATAAAAATGGCAGTAATTATTGGTGATACTTGTATAAACTGTGCGGCATGTATTGATGAATGTCCAGTAGAAGCGATTGTAGATGAGGATGATAACCCAACAGGTGAGGAATACTACTATGTATATCCTGACAAATGTGTTGAGTGTGTAGATCACTTTGATTCTCCAGCATGTGCTGAAGCATGTCCAACTGAAGGTTGTATTACTTGGGATATGCCATTCACGGCTGACCATAAAGAATTCTTTGCAGGTGACAACTATATTGATGATCAAGCTTATGGTATGGA
>JAUVCL010000024.1 GCA_030595845.1 Campylobacterota bacterium | reverse complement strand
CTCACATAGTATAAACAAACTTTCGAGTTTAATACTTCTTTGAACTTGCATTACGCTTCCAACAATGTGTCAATAACAGCTATAGCTTCATCCAAGTTGGAATAAACCAAAGTATATTTTGGAAGAGAAACGAGATGGGTTAAGATCAATTCAAATTTATTTTTATTCATGTTCTCCTGAACCTGATAACCGGCTTCTTTTACCTTGGATAGTGCCTCTTTAGCCGTAATTTCCATGAGCTTTGTTTTTGCATTAGGCGTATATTTAGGGAAAATCATGTGGCTGGCTTTTTGCTTGCCTGTATGCATATTTAAAGGAGGAAGAAAACGGATATTCTGCCCGTCATATCGACTATGTATATCACTATTATCTAGAGATGGATACATTGGTGAAAGCACTTTCCAACTGCCTTCTTTAATATTCATACAAAAAGGGAGAGGATGCACATACCCTTTGTAGTCCAATGCAGTTACTTCATCACTAAAAAGGTGAAAGCCATGGTGAATCAATGTGGCAGTTAATGTTGTTTTACCTGATTCTGCTACAGCCGGCATAATAATGACATTACCATTTTTTTCTACAGAACCTGCATGCATAGAGATAAGATAACGTTGTGCCTGATAGGTATAGGTCATCATTTTTTCCTGGATAAAAGTAGCCAGTCTACCTTCAGGAATGGCTGTTTCCACAAGGTTATTGTTCAAGTGAACTTCCCAAAGATCATCATTTTTAACAAAATCAACAGATATTATATTTTCCCCATCAGGGCTATATGTATAAAGGTATTCAAATACAGGATGTAAACGCTTATAAAAAGCCTCACTGGGATAATGTATTGCAAACACAATATCCTCTATCTGATAATGTCGTCTCATTAAATCATCTTTAATATACGTTCCAAACTTTCTGTCGGGTTCATACTCTAAATTATCAGCTGTTTCTTTCCCTGAAATAAGATCACACATTTGTTTCACGATAGTAGTATCTACTGTATGAAACTTCTCAACTATTTCTTCACATGAATGATTACAAATAAGTTCATCAATCTGAAGAAACAGTGAAGCATTGCCTTTTTCAAAACCGTAAACATTCTGCGTATTTTCAGAATATACGAGTAAACTCTCATCCATTGCAAAAGCATATAGAGCTTTAGATTGCATTGGCAATTTTAGTACATCATCATTTTTTGTCATTCATTATCCATATTTAAAGAAATTAAGAAGGGGAAAAGTATTTATTGGTTGATAAATTGATTTATTTTTCGTATAAGAAACCACAGCAGCCCGAGTGGACTGATGTAATTTCTGTAATATGCTAATCAGGATTTACAGACCCATGAATTCTATGAGGATTTCCCTCATTGTTGTTCTCAGCATTATTGTTAGGGAAAGAACCACCTGGTGCTGCTTGATCACCGTTACCCAAACCGTTATTCCCTTGTGGTCCACGTGGCTTACCACCAGAATTAAAAGATGCAGAAGCATTTGGTGTCATCAATGCTGCCATACCGACACTCACTACTGCATACTTTCCAAACTTACTCATAAACTTACGTTTCTCTAAGTCAACATTTATCTCATTTTCCATTAATTCATCTAATTTATTAGACATGATATATCCTTCTATAAAAAATTTGAATAAATTTCAACAGACTAATTTAATAGCGGATTACATATTTATACATTAATATTATTTCAAGTTATAGCTTAAAAAGAAATTAAACTATAATTAAAATTATACAATTTAGATATTATGGTATAGATAATTTTCATAAGGACAATAATATGAAACATAGATACATAGGAAAAACTGGACTTCGTGTGTCATCTATCTGTATGGGGACCATGACCTTTGGTACCCAGTGTGACAAGAAAGAGGCATTTGCTATCATGGATAAAGCCTATGATCACGGTGTAAACTTTTATGATACTGCTGAACTCTACCCTGTACCACCTGACTCTTCGCTCGCAGGAATTACAGAAGAGTGGGTAGGAGAATGGATGCAGACAAAACCCCGTGACTCCATCATTCTCGCTACAAAAGTTGCTGGTGCTGCGAGTGGTTGGTTTGTGCCTCCTATTCGACACGGCTTGACCGCTATAGACAGATTTCATATAGAACGTGCCATAGAAGGAAGTTTGAAACGCCTCAAAACAGACTATATTGACCTTTATCAAATGCATTGGCCAGATAGCATTGTACCCATTGAGGAATCATTAGAAGCATTTGACAGACTGGTGAAGTCAGGAAAGGTACGTTATCTGGGTACCTCCAACGATACTACTTACGGCACCACTAAAGCCCTGATGACTTCTAAATACAAAGGATTTTCACGCTTTGAGTCTATTCAAAACAATTTTTCACTGTTAAACCGTAGGTTTTTAGATGAACTTTCAACCTTGTGTGAAAATGAGAATATTTCACTACTACCCTACTCGCCACTTGCAGGAGGAGTACTTTCAGGAAAATATAATCAAGTAATGAAACCTGAGGATGCGAAGGGAAGGTTTGCAGAGTATTTGAAATCATCTAACAACAGACAACGTCTGATGGCACAGCGTTTTATGAATGATAAGACCCTACTCAGTACACAAAAATATCTCAAGATCGCAGCAGATGCAGGTCTGCATCCTGTCACCCTTGCTACAGCATGGTCAAAACAGTTTGACTTTGTAGCCTCAACCATCATTGGTGCAACCCATACAAAACAACTTGATGCTCCACTCGCAGCGATGAACCTAACACTCAGTGATGAAGTATTAAGAGCCTGTGATAAAGTCCATAATGAGATCCTTTATCCAATGGGTTAAATTTTAGACTATAATATTTAACCTTATAGTTGTAATCCTTTAAATTTAAGAGTACAATAAATTATAAAGTATCATAAAAGGAAGTAAAATATGTCATTGAAAGATCAAAATATTACAAAAAGATTAAACACCTGGTTAAATATGTTGATAGAGGTAGAAGGTGCCGATTTGCACATTAAAAGTAACAGCAATATACGGGCACGTGTAAAAAGTGATATTGTTCTTTTATCAACTGAAGTAATCGATGCAGAAACGATCGAAGACATTGTAAAACTACTCACCGCTACACAGTATGATACATTTTTAGAAACGAAAGAATTCGATGGCGCCTATTCGCTTGATAAAGACAACCGATTCCGTGTCAATATTTTTATGCATCTTAGTGGTATTGCCATAGCTTTACGTCTTATTCCAAGTTATATCAAAACCATTGAAGAGTTAAACCTTCCAGACGCTTTACATAAACTTTCCGAGCTTAGACGTGGACTGGTTCTTCTTACCGGAACAACCGGTAGTGGAAAGTCAAGTAGCTTGGCAAGTATAATCGAAGAGATCAACAGGTCCCGTCCACACCATATTATTACAATTGAAGACCCTATAGAATATGTGCATAATGATAAAAAGGCTATTGTTGAACAGCGTGAATTAAAAACGCATACAGAGAGTTTTTCGCGTGCCTTGCGTGCAGCCATGCGTGAAGACCCAGATATTATTGTGGTGGGTGAAATACGTGACCTTGCTACAGCAGAGAGTATTTTGCAGGCAGTGAATACGGGACACCTTGTGTTTTCAACTATCCACACACTAGATGCACGTGAGACAGTGGACAGACTCATTGCCATTTTTCCAACCCATGAACAAAACCGTGTACGTGCAACACTTTCCGCAACACTTGAAGCGGTCATTTCACAACGTTTGATCAGAGGCATTGACGGGAATATGGTTCCTGCAGTAGAAATGATGTTCAGAAGTCCCCTTATTCAGGAACTTATTCGAACTAAACGTGATCATGAAATACCTGATGCCATTGAAAAAGAAGGTACAATGTTTGACTCTATTACCTTTAACCGTGCATTGTTCGATCTTACCTTGGCAGACAAGATCACAGAAGCCCAAGCGTTTCAGTATGCAACCAGTCCGTCTGATCTTAAACTACTCTTTACAATGAGTCAAGCCTATGAGAAGAAAGTCAACAGTAATATAGGTATTCAGGATCTTCTTTTAAAAGAAGACTAACGCTAGGCTTCTTCCTCACCGGGAAGCTCTTCTTTGACTGGTTTTTCAACTACTTTTGCCAGTATTTCAACATAACATTCTGTAACACCCATTGCTTTTACACCATCAAGTGCTTTGATGAGGGCATCAAATTCTATCACTTTTGCGATGTCTGCAGATGCCCCAATTTTACAGTCGAAATCCCAATAAGTCATTTTCGGATCTGCAAGTTTCTTTTTCTTTTCACGTTTTACATACTTACGTATGTCATTTTTTACGGCTTCAAGTACGCGGTCTTCATGTTTTTTTTCATCTATGAGTTTAAATATTTTTTTCATTTTTTTTATCCTTCTGATCTGTTTCTATTTCTATTTCGGTTTCTACTTCTGGCACCATCACGGCTACCACCATTGTTGGCATGTGAAGCGTTACTGCGAGGTTTATTGCGCGAACCTCCTCCGCCATTTCCACGACCTCTTCCTCCGCCTCTACCATTTTGAATAGGTTCAGCTTTAATGTTCGGGTCAGGTCTAAATGCTTCAATCTCAACTTTTGGAATGTCAGACTTGGTAAACCTTTCAATGTCTTTAAGTAATTTATGTTCATCTACACATACAAGTGAAACAGCCTCACCACTCTGTCCTGCACGTCCTGTTCTACCTATACGGTGCACGTAATCTTCCGGTACATTGGGGAGTTCATAGTTTACAACATGAGGAAGCTGGTCTATGTCTATCCCTCTTGCTGCGATGTCTGTAGCTACAAGTACACGAATCTCATTTGCTTTGAAAGAGGCTAAAGCTTTTGTTCTGGCTCCCTGACTTTTGTTTCCATGTATTGCCGCTGCAGAGATACCATACTCTTCAAGCTGTTGAGTCAGTTTATTTGCACCATGTTTTGTACGTGTAAAAACAAGAACCTGTTTCCAGTCTTTTGCTTTGATAAGCTGCGAAAGTAATTCTCTCTTTCTGCCTTTATCAACAAAGTGCACAACTTGTGAGATTTGATCAGCCGTCTTGATTTGACGTGCCACTTCTAACAGTACAGGATTGTTGAGAAGTCCTGATGCCAACTTTTTGATCTCTGGTGAGAATGTCGCTGAAAATAGCAGTGTTTGTCTCTTTTGGGGCATGAGTTTCATCAGTTTTTTGATGTCATGTATGAACCCCATATCAAGCATACGATCCGCCTCATCAAGTATGAGACATTCTAATTTAGAAAAGTCTATACCCCCTTGTCCTGCAATGTCAAGCAATCTACCCGGTGTAGCAATGACAATGTCCACACCTTTACGAAGCGTAGCCAATTGAGGATTAATACCCACACCACCAAAAATAACCGTAGAACGATAAGGCGTATACTTACCATAATCGGAAATACTTTGAGCCACTTGTGCTGCAAGTTCACGTGTAGGTGTTAGTACTAATGCACGTATTTGTTTTTTGTGCATATGTGGTTGTTTTTGAGAAAGTCTCTCAAGTAGTGGGAGTGTGAATCCTGCAGTTTTTCCTGTACCCGTTTGTGCTGCAGCCAATACATCTTTTCCTTCTATAACAACAGGAATAGCTTTTTCTTGTATGGGAGTAGGCGTATCATATCCCTGCTCTTTAATCGCTTTTAAAAGAGATTCAGATAATCCCAAATTTGTAAATAACATGTAATTTTATACCTTATGAACGAGCCTACCATCTATAATGTGAGGTCGGTCTTAGGCTAAGTTAGTTGTTTTATTTTATTGTAGTACCCCAAGGGCATTTTTCCCTATAGTCAGGGTAAATAGAAGTCGTTGACCGATGTACGCTTAAATTGTGTGGCATTATAGCGTAATAATACGTTATATTAAACATAGGCACGTCTAATAAAGAAAAATCTACTTAATTTTTGTCCATAAGGTTTTGATAACTTCTTCCGTCCCCTGAAGTAAAAGAGGACCTTTCTCTGCATCTAACCATCGGATGATCTCTTTCATCTCATTCTCACTCATCACAGTACATCCAGCAGTAGGCACTTTTTTAATGTGTATAAATATACAAGAACCTGCACCCTTTTTTGCACCTGCTTCATCTATATGGTTATGGTTTACCACGATACCGTACTTATAATAGTCTTTTGGGAACTTCATATGCTCTTTACTTTTGTAGTCTCTAGATATCTTCTTACTGTCCACGATCTTATTATAAAGATTTGAATTTACATCATCCACACAATGATCTGTCTCTTTGTAGACTTTATACGGGTACTTCACAGAAAAAGGTGCATAACCAAATGCCTGTTTTAGGTTAAAGATACCAGCAGGCGCTTTTCCGTCACCCTCTTTTTTGATGATCTTTGCGTCTTTGGGAATACTATGTAATCCTATACCCCAACCTAAACCATTTCTACCCAGTTTTATAGTTATAGCTTTACTCACTGTTTGCCAACTGCCATTCTTTTTCTCATAACGCTGTAATGTACCATTGGAGGTAGACCAGTTTTTTGTACTTACTACTATCAGTTGTTTTGTATCAGGTATTTGTGCTTGTAGTGTCATCAGTGTAAAAGAAAGTCCAAGTAAAATCTTTTTCATTGTGTTATAATCCTATCATAAATTTTCGGAAGTGATAACTTTAGTCTCACCCTATAGTTCTGTGGGGCTAAAGCCTCCACTTCCAGATTCACAGAAGGTTTTCTCATGGAATATGGAATACTCTCAATTGCAATCCCATTACTTACTATCATACTAGCAATTATAACAAAAGATGTGATCATTTCACTCATGGGTGGGATCTTTACAGGATTTTTGGTACTGAATGCCTATAATCCCATAGATGCCTTCATCGCTCTCTTTGATGGAGTCATTGCTCTCTTTTCTGAAGGATGGATAGCCAAAACCCTACTCTTTATAGTATTGGTCGGTGCCATCATTCGACTGCTTACCATCTCGGGAGCAGTCGAGAGTTTTGTTGTCTATTTAAGCCAAAAAGCCAAGAAGATCGACTCTCCTATGGGTGCAATGATGCTTGCATATATTATCGGGGTTATTATCTTCATTGAGTCATCTATCACAGCACTTGTAGCAGGTACTGTTGCCAAACCTCTTTGTGACAAAAATGGAGTAAGCCGAGAAAAACTTGCCTATATTTGTGACTCTACGTCTGCACCCATCTGTTCACTCATTCCACTTAACGCCTGGGGTGCTTTACTCTTAGGTCTCATCATCACAGCCATAGATTCTCATGTCATCACAGGTGACGGTGTTTCTCTACTCATTTCGTCTATCCCCTATAATTTCTATTCCATCATAAGTTTAGTCATAGTTTTAGCTGTTATTTTTTTAAATATCAATATTGGTCCTATGAAGCATACCACCCCTGTACCCTACATCACAACGCATAATGCAAGTACAGTAAAAGCTTCTCCATACAAAATGCTTTTACCTATTATAGTCATGGTATTCATGGTGCCTGTAGGCTTATACCTCACAGGAGAAGGTGATATTTTTAAAGGCTCTGGTTCTACTTCTGTCTACTATGCAGTCATAGTAACCCTACTCTTTATGTATCTTTATTATGTCCCTAGTAAAGCACTTACACATAAGAACTATTTCAAAGGTCTCTATGAAGGTATAGGGGACATGATACCCGTAGGTATGATCATGATATTTGCCCTACTCATAGGTAAAGTCATAGGTGATCTGGGAACCGCCCAATATTTAGCGCATCTTCTTAGTGGGAATATCTCTCCAGTGATTATCCCTCTGCTTATCTTTTTAGTCGCAAGTATCACAGCATTCTCAACAGGAACAAGTTGGGGAACCTTTTCCATCATGATGCCCATAGGTCTTGCACTCGGTGCGACAATGGATTTACATATCCCTCTAGTCATTGCAGCAGTTATTTCAGGAGGAATATTTGGAGACCACGCCTCACCTATATCTGATACCACCATCATCTCATCCATGGCAGCAGAGTGTGATCATATAGAGCATGTAAGGACACAGTTACCTTATGCCTTGATTGGTGGTGCCTTAGCTTCTATCGGATTTTTAATTGCAGGGAGTATGACGATATGAAACTACTAGTAAGTGCATTAGAACCCTCATCAAACCTCCACCTAAAAGAAGTACTCAAACATACCAAAGATATAGAACTCATAGGTATTTTTGATAAATCTATAGAGGTGGGCACACCTCTTTATGATATATCAGAAATGGCTATTATGGGTGTGGTTGATGCTATTAAAAAGTTGCGTTGGTTCTTTAAAGTGGCTGATGAGATGGTAGAACTTGCTGTGCAGGCAGATAAAGTACTTCTTATGGACTCTTCTGGCTTTAACCTTCCTTTGGCAAAAAAGCTCAAAGAGAAGTATCCGGATAAAGAGATCATTTACTATATCCTTCCTCAAATTTGGGCATCTCGTCCTAAACGTGCTAAAAAATTGGAGAAGTATTGTGATAAACTTCTTGGTATCCTGCCTTTTGAAGTAGACTACTATGCGCAAGGGAAAGCGCAATACATAGGACATCCTCTTCTAGATGAAATAGATGTGCATCGTGTTGAATCAGAAACTAAAAATTGCATCGCTTTTATGCCAGGATCAAGGAAATCTGAGATCAGCAGACTAATGCCTATTTTCTTGGAACTTAGACGTAAACTTGGTAATGACATAAGACCTTTACTTATCATACCCCCTTCATTTAGCAGGAATAAAATAGCCAAACTATACAGAGGAAACAGAGAATTTGAGATCGTACGAAACACACATGAAGCTCTGAGACGTTCAGAATTTGCCTTTATCTGTTCAGGTACAGCCACTTTAGAAGCTGCACTCATAGGTGTACCTTTTACTTTAGCCTACATTGCTAAAAAAGTGGACTTTTTCATAGGTACCAAACTGCTTGGCATTACACAGGTTGGACTGGCCAATATCATATTGACCAACTATAATAACACTACCCTGCATAAAGAAATACTACAAGAAGAAGTAACAGTTGACAACTTGTTAAAAGAGTACTACAATACCAACCGAAAAATATTTGCTCAAAAAGCAAAAGAATTACGGGAGTATCTTGATCATGGAAGTTCTGAAAATGTTGCAAGAATCATTATGCAACCGTAGGGTGCGTTTGTTAACGCACCACATAATTAAACTTGTATAAAATAAAACTTTCGCCGTAAGGGCTAACAAAAGGTGCGTTGGCAAACGCACCCTACACGGTTAAAATTAAAAAGGATTTAGAATGCTAGTACATATATGTTGTAGCGTAGACAGCCACTACTTCCTAAAAAAACTCCAAGAAGAATACCCGAAAGAGAAACTCACAGGATTTTTCTATGACCCGAATATTCATCCATACTCTGAATACTATTTAAGATTACTAGATGTAAAACGCAGCTGTAACATGCTTGGTATTGACCTCATTGAAGGTGACTATGATGTAGAGAATTGGCTTGAAGCTGTACGTGGTTTAGAACATGAACCTGAAAAAGGGTCTCGTTGTGGTGTCTGTTTTGACAGACGTTTTGAGGTCTCTGCTAAACAAGCTGCCCAAATGGGTGAAGAAACTTTTACCTCTACCCTACTCACAAGTCCTAAAAAGTCACTCACTCAACTTAAGATAGCAGGTGATGCTTTGGCAGATCGTGAAAGTATTTCTTTTGTGGCACCTGACTATAGAAAAGCCTCAGGAACACAGGAACAAAATATTTTGGCAAAAGAAGATTCTCTCTACCGTCAAGACTACTGTGGCTGTATGTTTGCTCTAAATATACAACGTGACCAACAAGAGAAACTCGCTGATGAACTTTTTGTGCCACTTTCAGGGCAAATACTACCTGAATCCATCGAAGAACGTATAGAAATGTATGAGAAACGCTGGAAGATGGAAGAAGATAATATCCCACATAAGATCATCAAACAACGCTTTTTAAACTGGCGTTTAAGTATGGGACTTTTACGTGTACGTAAAGAAGTTGTACCTGCACATTTTTTACCCTACTCTACGCTAAGAGGTGAATATAGCAGAGGTAAGATAGAATACAACATTGGCGAAGTTCACCATATGAATCGTGATGAGGTACGTTTCATCACATTGGCACACTACAATCATCTGGCAGAAACAAACTATGAAAACGTTACAGAACTACTATACGCACCTCCAACTTTTGATAAAGAGGTTGATCTACGTGCAAAACTTGGTGTAACGCCTTATGATATTTCCATCATACTTGTGGTCGAAGAAATACCTAAAAACAAGATAGAGATCCTTTGTCAAAGTAAAACCTACAGTGATGTCAAAGAAGTCTTGATAACACTATAAAATTATATGTAATCCACTTTTTACCAACTTTCCGATAAAATAAGAGAATTTTTAAAAAAGGTTTTCTTATGCTTTATAACGTCGTAGACATTCAAAATATATTACCTCACAGATATCCATTCTTACTTGTAGACAGAATTACTGAACTTACTCCAGGTGAATACATAGAAGGATTTAAAAATGTTTCTATCTCTGAACCTGTCTTTCAGGGGCATTTTCCAGATCATCCTATTTACCCTGGTGTGATGATACTTGAGGGTATGGCACAAGCCGGTGGTGTTCTTGCATTCAAAAGTATGGACGGTGCTACACAAGAAGAGATCCAAAACAAAGTTGTTTACTTTATGAGTATCGATAAAGCGAAGTTCCGTGTGCCTGTAACACCAGGTGACCAACTGGTTTACAAGATCAATGTCATGAAGCAAAAAGGTCCAGTTTGGCAACTTGAAGCCAAAGCCTATGTTGATGACAAAGTGGTTGCGCAAGCTGAACTCAAAGCAATGATCGTAGATAAATAAGGTCTAAATATGTCTTTAATTCATCCTGCTGCAATTATAGAAGACGGTGCTATCATTGGTTCTAATGTTACTGTGGGTCCCTTTGCCTATATCGGTTCAGAAGTAAAAATAGGCGACAACACCACTGTTGCTTCTCATGCGCTGATAGAAGGTAAAACAACCATAGGTAAAAACAACCGTATCTTTTCTCATTCTGCTATAGGAACGATACCTCAGGACTTGAAATTTGATGGCGAAGATGTAGAACTTATTATAGGAGACAACAATACCATCAGAGAGTTTACTCTGCTCAATCCGGGAACTAAAGGTGGTGGTGCTGTCACTAAAATAGGTAATGGAAATTTACTAATGGGATATGTGCATTTAGGACATGATGTGATCCTTGGAGACCATTGTATCTTGGCGAACGGTGCAACCCTTGCCGGGCATGTTGAGCTTGGTAACCATGTTGTTGTTGGTGGTCTTACACCTATACATCAGTTTGTACACATCGGTGACTATGCAATGATAGGCGGGGCTTCTGCCCTGTCACAAGATATCCCACCATTCTGTCTAGCGGAAGGTAACCGTGCTGTTTTACGTGGTTTAAATCTTACAGGTATCAGAAGACAGATTGAAAGAGATGAGATCAATGCACTTAAAGTTGCCTACCGAGAACTTTTTGAAGAAGGTAACCCTTTACAGGACGTGGCGAAAAGCCTTTTAGAAACAACCACATCAGATAAAGTAAAAATACTTTGTGAATTTATTAAGACCTCAAAAAGAGGCATTCCTTTTAAAAGGACAAAATAAGATGATACAAAATAATATAAGGATAGTAAATGTCAACTAAAGAATGTAGCTTTTGTGCTGCTCCTGAGAGTGAAGAAAACCCTCTTATTGCAGGAGACAGTGCATACATATGTTCAAACTGTGTTGTATCTGCCTATAAGATCCTCTTTGGAGAAGAAGAGCAGGAAGAGAATTTCACAGAGGTTGGTGCACATACACTGTACACACCTAAAGAGATAAATGGCCTTTTGGATGAATATATCATCGGTCAGGAAAATGCAAAGAAAACACTTTCTGTTGCTGTCTATAATCACTATAAACGTATTTTTAGAGATGAAGTGGAAGATGACACTCAAATTGCAAAATCAAACGTACTTCTTATCGGTCCTACAGGATCAGGTAAAACACTTTTGGCACAAACGATCGCCAGATTTTTAAATGTACCTATTGCCATTGCAGATGCTACAAACCTTACTGAAGCAGGATATGTAGGAGAAGACGTAGAGAACATCCTTACAAAACTTCTTATGGCTGCAGATGGTGACCCTGAGCGTGCAGAACAGGGGATCGTATTTATCGATGAGGTAGATAAAATTGCAAGAATGGGTGAAAACCGTTCTATTACACGTGATGTATCAGGAGAAGGTGTACAACAGGCTTTACTGAAACTCATAGAAGGTTCAGTCGTTAATATACCGCCAAAAGGTGGGCGAAAACACCCAAATCAGGATTTTATCCAAATTGATACATCAAATATCCTCTTCATTTGTGGTGGTGCATTTGATGGTCTTAATGATATACTTAAGAGAAGACTTGGATCAAACACTTTAGGTTTTGGTCAGGAAAAACGTTCTAAAAAAGAAGAAGAGAACCTACTTCACCTTGTAGAGTCTGATGATCTGGTTTCATTTGGACTCATACCTGAACTCATCGGGCGTTTGCATATCCTTGCAACACTGGGTGAAATTTCAAAAGAAGATATGGTACGTATCTTGGTAGAGCCTAAAAACTCTTTGGTTAAACAGTATAAAAAACTTTTTGATATTGATAATGTTAAACTTACGTTTGAAGAAGAAGCACTCACAATCATTGCAGAAAAGGCAATCGATAGAAAAACCGGTGCAAGAGGCTTGCGTTCTATACTTGAAGAGATACTGCTAGATATCATGTATGAACTGCCTGAACTTGAAGGATACGAAGTGGTCATAACCAAAGAAGTAGTTGATTCAGGTGCACAACCTTTGTACATAAAAAATAAAAAAACGGCGTAGAACATTAGTTCAGAATAAAGGATAATAGAGATGTTTAAAAAATTATTAGGAATGTTTTCCAACGATTTAGCGATTGACCTGGGAACAGCAAATACACTTGTACTCGTTAAAGGCCAAGGGATCTGTATCAATGAGCCTTCTGTGGTTGCAATTCAATATGACAAACATGGACAACAGCGTATTTTGGCTGTAGGACAAGAAGCAAAAGACATGGTCGGTAAAACACCAGGTAACATTAAAGAGATCCGTCCTATGAAAGATGGTGTTATCGCAGATTTTGAAGTCACAGAAATGATGATTCGTTATTTCATTGAAAAAGCCCATAAGAGGAAAGGGTTCTTTAGTCCCCGCATTATCATCTGTGTTCCTTACGGTCTGACACAAGTTGAAAGACGTGCGGTAAAAGACTCAGCTGAAAATGCCGGAGCACGCTATGTCTATCTGATCGAAGAACCTATGGCTGCTGCCATTGGTGCAGGAATACCTGTCAAAGATCCAAATGGTAACCTTGTCGTTGATATTGGTGGGGGAACCACTGAAATTGGGGTAACCTCTTTAGGTGGATTGGTTCTCTCCAAGTCTATCCGTATTGCCGGAGATAATATTGATCAGGCTATTGTGGATTATATTAAAAAGAATTTTAACCTGCTTATTGGTGAGCGCATTGCTGAAGAGCTCAAGATCTCTATTGGAACAGCCATTCCATTAAAAGAAGAATTGACTACCACCGTACGTGGTAGAGATCAAGTAGAAGGAAGTCTTACTTCCATCGAGATCACTTCTGATCATATCAGAGCAGCGATGAAAGACTCTATTGAAGAGATCGCTGAAGCACTGAAACAGGTACTTGAGCAGACTCCACCTGAACTTGCAGGAGATATCGTAGAAAACGGTATTGTACTCACTGGTGGTGGTGCACTGATCAGAGGCTTGGATAAATACCTTTCAGATATCGTAAAACTGCCTGTTTATATTGCAGAAGAGCCACTCCTTGCTGTTGCAAAAGGTACAGGTATTGCACTGGATGAAATAGATATTCTTCAACAATTGGCATATGAAGACTAGACTTGTAATCATAGCGATACTGTTACTCATGCTGACAGTATTGTTATCACGCAATGATGAACATATCTCTGACACACTTTTAGGGATAATTAACCCTCTAAAACAAGGCTATAAAAACTTTACTCAAAGCATAGAAGACAAAAGCCATAGCTATATATTTCAAAAAGAGTCTATAGAAAAACTAAGTCTTGAAAATAGAATTTTACGTAAACGTCTCCTCCAACAGATCCACTACATAGAAGAAGTAAAAAATATTTATGAAGTACTTCCTGACTTAAGTCACTTACCTATTCAAAACATCTCTATTACGGAAACTATCTCCTATGTAAAATTGAACAGTTTTTCACAAATCATACTGACTAAACCTAAAGGTTTGGAAGAAAATAAGCTCTATGGCCTCATACAAAACCAAGTTGTTGGGGGGATAGCAAAAGTAAAGAAAAATCAACTTTATGGTTACCTTACCTCTGATGAAAAATGTCGTTTCTCGGTTTTTATTGGTAAAACAAAAGCACCGGGAATTGCCCTGGGTATAGAAAAAAATCATATGCTTGTAAAGTTCATACCAAAATGGCATAAAGTAGAGGTAGGAGATTTGGTCGTAACTTCTGGACTAGATGCTATCTTTTTTGCAGATATTCCTGTAGGGTTAGTGACCAAAGTAGAAGTACAGAGTTCCTACACAGTCGCACATATTAAAACCTATAGTGATATTTTCCATCCTAAAACATTTTTCCTCATCAATGATGCAAGGGCAAGACTCACTGAAGGGTTTGACTCTAATGCAACAAAGAATGTAAGAAGATACAGTATCCCAGATATAAATACAGAACAAAATAGTTCTAATATTCCTGCGAAAGATGAAAATGTCAGTATACCTAGTATGCCTGCTATTTCAAGTATTCCCAGCCGAATTGACCAAACACAAGATGATGTGGTAGAACCAGAAGAAAAAAATGAAACCATCGTTCTCCCTGAAGTTATGAAAAAAGTTAAAAGAGTTAAAAAATACCAGCTAGACAGAAGTGCCCTAGACCTCTTTTAAGCCTTCTAAAACCCCAGTAGAGAACATCTACTTTAAGGGGTTTTTTTGCCTATATCAGCTATAATCTTAAACTAAAAATCAAGGGTATCCCTCCATGCCAAAACGCAATGACATCAACACTGTATTACTTATCGGATCAGGCCCAATTGTTATTGGTCAAGCTTGTGAATTTGATTACTCTGGTACACAAGCAGCCAAAACACTTAAAGAGCTTGGATATAGAGTTGTCCTTATAAACTCTAACCCTGCTACCATTATGACTGACCCTGAATTTGCTGATCGAACCTATATTGAACCTATCACACCAGAAATTATCTCTAAGATTATTAAACAAGAAAATGTAGATGCTATTTTACCAACCATGGGTGGACAAACTGCACTCAATGTTGCCATGGATATGAATGAAGCAGGCATGCTTGACGGTATTGAATTCCTGGGTGCTACCCCTGCAGCTATTAAAAAAGGTGAAGACAGACAAGAATTCAAAGAAGCGATGCTCAAGATAGGTATGGATCTTCCTATCTCACAATACGCTTACAATATGGATGAAGCGCTTGATGCGGCTCAAAATATTGGTTTCCCACTTATCATTCGTGCCTCATTTACCATGGCCGGTGCGGGCTCAGGTGTTGCTTATAACATGGATGAGTATAAAGATATCGTCAATGGTGGACTTGAAGCCTCTCCGATCACTGAAATTCTTATAGAAGAGTCACTTCTTGGTTGGAAAGAATACGAAATGGAAGTCATTCGTGACAAAGAAGACAACTGTATCATTATCTGTTCTATTGAGAACTTTGACCCAATGGGTGTACACACAGGAGACAGTATCACTATTGCCCCTGCACTTACACTGACGGACAAAGAGTATCAAAATATGAGAGATGCTTCATTCAAGATCTTACGTGAAGTAGGTGTAGATACCGGTGGTTCAAACGTACAATTCTCTATCAATCCAGATACAGGACGTATGATCGTTATCGAGATGAATCCAAGAGTGAGTCGTTCTTCTGCACTTGCCTCTAAAGCGACCGGCTATCCTATCGCTAAAGTTGCAACACTTTTGGCTGTTGGTTTTACACTCGATGAGATTACCAATGACATCACCGGTACACCTGCATCATTTGAACCAGTCATTGACTACATCGTAACAAAAGTTCCTAGATTTACTTTTGAGAAGTTCCCGATGGCTAATTCTACTCTCACTACAGCGATGAAATCTGTAGGTGAAGTGATGGCTATAGGTCGTACTTTTAAAGAATCTTTCCAAAAAGCACTTTGTTCACTAGAGACCGGTCTTATAGGTTTCAATCCCATCAAGTGTGACGGTGAAGAACTGGTACGTGAGATACGCCGCTCAAATGAAAACCGTATGCTTTATGTCTTTGAAGGACTTAGACGTGGTATGACAGTGGATGCCATCTTTGATTTATGTAAAATAGACAGATGGTTCCTATACCAACTTCAAGAGCTTGCAGTGCGTGAAAAAGAGATGGATATTGCCCTGCTCTCTGATGCAACCAGACTACGTGAAGTAAAATCTGAAGGATTTTCAGATGAGATGATCGCTGCTGTGATCAATGAAAAAGAAGGTCTTTCTCTTACAGAAAATGACATTTACAATGCCAGAGAAAAAATGTCTGTACAACTTGAATATAATGAAGTTGATACCTGTGCTGCAGAGTTTAAAGCACTTACACCGTACCTCTATTCTACAACGAATATTACTAAACTTCCAAAGACAGAAGTAGCATCTGATTCTAAAGATAAAAAAGTACTTGTTATCGGTGGTGGACCTAACCGTATCGGTCAAGGTATCGAGTTTGACTACTGTTGTGTACATGCTGCCTTTGCACTTGAAGATATGGGTGTAAAATCGATCATGTATAACTGTAACCCTGAAACAGTTTCTACTGACTACGACACATCTGACATTCTTTACTTTGAGCCGATTGACTTTGAACATGTAAGAAATGTGATTGACATTGAAAAGCCAGATGGCGTTATCGTTCACTTTGGTGGACAAACACCACTTAAACTTGCTAAGAAGCTTACTGCCATTGGTGCAAATATCTCTGGTACAACAGCAAAAGTGATCGACCTTGCAGAAGACAGAGAACTTTTCTCTGCATTTATTAATGATCTTGGTCTTAAGCAACCTGAAAACGGTACTGTCATTGCCAAAGATGAAGCCATAGCAGTGGCAAGCCGTATCGGATACCCAGTACTTGTACGTCCTTCATTTGTACTTGGTGGACGTGGCATGAAAACGGTT
>JAUVCL010000116.1 GCA_030595845.1 Campylobacterota bacterium | reverse complement strand
ATGTGGCGTTATTATGAACTCTTGAGTGAAAAATCACTTGCAGAGATAGCTACAACGAAAGAAGACGTAGAAAAGGGCACACTTCACCCTAAATTAGCTAAGGAAAACCTCGCTCTTGAACTGGTTACAAGGTTTTATAATGAAGAGTTGGCTACACTAGCTAAAGAAGAGTTTGATAATGTTTTTAAATCAAACCAGCTTCCGACAGATATGAATGAAGTAGAAGTAGAAGTAGGTATCTGGATATGTAAGGCACTTGTTGATGCCGGGATAGAACCTTCTACCTCTCAAGCGAGAAGAGATATTAAACAAAATGCAGTAAGCATTGATCAGCAGAAGATTTCTGATGAGAAATTAAATCTTACTTCTGGAGAGTATATTCTCCAAGTAGGAAAACGAAAATTTGCAAAAGTAAAGGTGAAGTAGTGGCATTTAAATCTTTAAAAATTGGAAAATACACCATTGACAAACCTATTGTGCAAGGTGGAATGGGTGTAGGTATATCTTGGGATCAGCTAGCAGGAAATGTTTCCAAAGAGGGTGGACTTGGTGTGATATCTGCTGTAGGGACCGGTGTTTATAAAAAAAGAGCGTATGTTGAAAAAACGGTAGGGAAAGAAGAAAGACCGCTTGATGCGATTAATTTCTATTCATATCCTGCCCTTAAAAAGATATTTGACAATGCTAGATTGATCTGTGGTGATGCACCTCTTGCGGCCAATGTCCTCTATGCACAAAGTGAATATAACCGAGTGGTTGAAGATGCTTGTAAAGCTGGAGCAAACATGATTATTACAGGGGCAGGACTTCCTTTGACTATGCCTGAAGCGACAAAGAATTATCCTGATGTTGCCCTTATTCCCATCGTTTCTACAGCTAAAGCACTGCGTATTTTGTGTAAACGTTGGAAAAAAACGCATGACCGTTTACCTGATGCAGTTATTGTGGAAGGACCTTTGTCCGGTGGACACCAAGGGTTTAAATATGATGAATGTTTTTTAGAAGAGAACCAACTTGAAAATATACTAGGACCAGTAGTAGAAGAAGCAAAGAACTGGGGTTCAATGCCTATCATTGCTGCGGGTGGTGTCTGGGATCATGATGATATTATCAAAATGATGGAGATCGGCGCGGATGCTGTACAAATGGGAACACGTTTCATCGGTACAGTAGAGTGTGATGCATCTCAAGTGATGAAAGATATTATCATTGAGGCTGAAGCAGATGATATTAAACTCTTTAAATCACCTGTAGGGTATCCTGCACGTGGTGTAAAGACTCAGTTACATGAAGACATTGAAAAGGGAACAGCACCTAAAGTTGCTTGTATTTCTAACTGTGTTGCACCATGTAATCGTGGGGAAGAGGCTAAAATTGTTGGCTACTGTATCGCCGATAGACTGAGTGATGCTTATGATGGTATTGCAGAGAGTGGACTCTTTTTTACGGGTGCAAATGGGTATCGTCTTCAGGAGATCATTACGGTGAAAGAACTTATGAAAAAACTGATGAATGGTGAAGATAGCTAATTTATGTCAATATTGGGTCGTTTTTTTCTTTTACTATTACTGCTGAACACACTACTTTTTTCAGGTGTCGTAAATCTGCAAAAAGCAATCATAAAAAAAGGTGAACTCAACCTTTTCTTTTCACAAACCTTTAAAAAAACTAATGTACATCATTTTACATTAAAGAATCCTCACAGAGAAATTTATGATCTGAAAAATACACGTTTGGGACATAAACGTGTACCTTTGGGTTTAGGCTCAAATGTCAGGATAGCGCAAAATAAAGCCAATACTGTTCGTATTGTGATTACTGGTTCCAAGCACTATAAACCTATAGCATATCAACCATTTTTTTCAGGAAATGAATATTGTATTTCTTTACCAAAGAACAGCAGTGTACTCCCTGCTAAACGGTATCAGAAAAGTACGCTTAAACAGCCTGTCAAAACCAAAAATAAACCGCATAACACCTTTGTAAAAAGATCACATAAGTATGAGCTTATTGTGATTGATGCTGGTCATGGGGGACATGATTCAGGTGCTGTTGGTGGTGGTAAGAAAGAAAAAGATGTTGTTTTACAAATAGCAAAGAGACTGGAAAAACAACTCAAAAAAAGAGGTCATCCTGTCTATATGACACGAAGAAAAGACCGTTTTTTAAAACTTCCTCAGCGTACAAAAATTGCAGATAAAAAAAAGGCAGTGGTATTCATCTCTATCCATGCCAATTCTGTGCCTAAGAAAAAACGAAATAAAATACAAGGCGTTGAAACGTTTTTCCTACAAAAAACAAGAGATGCAAGGTCTCAACGTATTGCTGCTAGAGAAAACAAGTCAGTACTGAAAGGTACAACTAAACTCAGCCGTAGTGTTATTATAGATTCTGTGCTCTCCGGACCTAAAATAGTCCAGTCCAATAAATTGGCAATTGATGTACAACGCAGAATGATGGCTAACTTACGCAGCCGTTACAAGGGTGTCAAAGATGGCGGGGTAAGACATGCACCATTTTGGGTGCTTGTAGGGGCAAGCAGGCCTTCTATACTGGTTGAAGTAGGGTATATATCTCACCCTAAAGAACGTAAAAGACTTTTTACACCAAGATATCAGGAACTTTTGGCAAAAGGCATTGCTGAGGGTGTTGATAATTACCTGGATAACAGAAAAAATGAAATTGATTTTTAGAGGATAACTAATGACAAGAATATTATGGGTGCTAAGTGCTTTACTTTTACTAGCGGGATGTGCTGGACCTGGAGGAAACAGATCTGACTATGTTGTTGTCATAGATGCTGGTCATGGTGGTCATGATTCAGGTGCTTACTGTGGGGGGAAAAAGGAAAAAGATCTGGTACTTCAAATTACTAAAAAAGTCTATAAAGAGTTTAAAAGTGAAGGCTATAAAGTCTATCTTACACGTGGCAGTGATACTTTCTTGAAACTGGGACAACGTACGAGAATGGCAGACCATAAGGATGCAAAAGTCTTTATCTCTATCCATGCCAATGCTATTGGAGACAAAAGCCGTTTTGATCAAGTTGAGGGTGTAGAGACTTATTTCTTGCAAAAAACCAGAGATGAAAGATCTCAGCGTATTGCCGCAAGAGAGAATGCCTCTGTTTTACAGGGTACAGACAAGTTAAGTCAGGATGTCATCATCGATGCGGTGTTAAATGGCCCTAAGATCATACAGTCACACAAGCTGGCTATAGATGTACAGCAGAATATGATGAAAAATTTAAATGGCGAATATAAGGCAGTGAAAGATGGTGGTGTGAGACCCGGACCTTTTTATATACTTGTAGGTGCCAGCAGACCATCTATTTTGGTTGAAGTAGGGTATTTGACTAATACTAAGGAACGACAGCGTTTATTTACATCAGATTATCAAGATGAAATAGCGGAAGGTATTGTTTCAGGTGTTAATAGATATTTGGATAATAGAAAGAAAGAGATAGGGTTTTAACCGTAGGGTGCTGTGTCCGCACAGCACCCTACAGAAGTTTATTTGTAGTTTTTGATCGCTTTTTCCAAGATTGCTGTTGCCGCTGCTTTATCTTTAAATCCAGATACTTTTACCCATTTGTTAGGCTCAAGCATTTTGTATGTTTCAAAGAAATTTTTGATACGGTTAAGTGTATGCTCTGGTACATCCCCAAGGTCATTTATCTTAGCATAAGTAGGGTCGATCTTTACGGTAGGTACAGCGATGAGTTTTTCATCTCCACCAGACTCATCTTCTGTCATAAGTACACCAACAAGTCTACATTTTATGTATGAACCTGCTTGAAGCGGGTAGTCACAAAGTACAAGAATATCTGCCGGGTCACCATCATCTGAAAGTGTGTTTGCTACAAAACCGTAGTTTGCCGGGTAGTGCATAGCAGAATAAAGTACTCTGTCTACTTCAACGGCACCTGAGTCTTTGTCAATTTCATACTTGATAGCTGAATTAAGTGGTACTTCGATGATCGCTTTTACCGCATCCGGGTTTTCGCCATGTCCAATTTTACTAATATCCATAAGGGTATCTCCAATAGATTAAATTTTGAAGATTCTAGCATAAATATCATAAAGAGTTTATCAAATAATGATACTATCATGTAGAATAAAATTTGATAGTAGGAATTATGTATGAAAAATGTAGTTTTAGGTTTTTTGTTGTTAGTTGGAAGTGCTATGGCTCTTGAGATAGGCAAGGTACCTCCTGCTGTAACCATAGAAGGAGAAGAGGGAGGACGGACTGATGGAAAAGCATGGCACTCTTCTATGCTTAAAGGAAAGATCTATACTTTGTTTTATGTAGACCCAGACGAAAGAGATTTAAATAATGGTTTGGCAGATGCATTGAAAGCTAAAAAATTTGATAGAAAAAAAGTCAATTCTGTAGCCATTGTTAACCTTGCTGCTACATGGCTCCCCAATGCTATTATTGAATCGAAACTGACGGCAAAACAAAAGAAGTTTCCTCATACTGTGTATGTGAAAGATAAAAAGAAAGTGTTGGTAAAAAAGTGGGGGCTTGCTGATGATAACTCTGATATTCTCATCTTTGATAAAGAAGGAAAGTTGATCTATAAGAAGTTTGGAAAAATCTCTGAAAAAGAGATACCAGAAGTACTTAAACTGATAGAAAAAAATATCTGATCAAATACGTGAGATCTGATATTTGACCATTTCCTCAAAAGGAAGTAGAAAGTTACCTAAGCTCTTTGGATCCAAGACTTCAATTTTATGCTGATTGAGTAATTCTAAAACGCAAAGTGTTGATTCCATAGTACTTAAACAATAATCTTTAGGCTGTTGTTTAAATTGAAAATTTGAGACTTTAGTATGTGTAAAACTTACTTTTTCCAAGGAAGCTATATTTGGACTGTGCGATAATATACTCCGTGAACAGGGCCAAGTAGAATCTATGAGAAATAAAACGATATTTTTATTTTCTCTTTCTATGCTAGATTTATTTAAATTGATACTGAGATCAGATGGGTATAGAACATAACAAGCATTTTTTGGATCGTCTATAATTTTATTGATTACCTTGCTTTCACTAAAGTCAACTCCTACATGAATGGTACAGTTTTTAAGAGATAAGTTTGTAAAATGACCGGTACCATTTTTGGTTTTTCTAAACTCTTTAGGATGCATCAATATGACAAATTTTGTATTGGTCTCTATGGGTATGATGTAGTCACACATACAGGATGTTTGTGGCCGGTAACAGTTGTAACAGACCGATCGGTTAGTTTGTTTCATGAAGGTAATTCTTTTTAAACCACATATAATATACTGCTACCACAAAAAATCCAAGTCCTAATGTCAATGTGATGCCTTCCAAAGAGAGCCCCCATTTTGAAGCATATCCTATGAAAAGTGCAGTGGCTACATTGGAGAGCATGAAGAACATGTCATTATAAGAGATGACTCTCCCCATGTATTTAGCGTCGGTCTCTTCTTGTATGAGTAAGTACGTGTATGACCAGAGTGTGGTGATGAAAAATCCAGTGATAAAAAGACCGACAAGTGCAAAGTAAAAGTTGTATTCAAGTTGAGACCAAAGAATGATCCCCAGTCCCTGAAGTATGAAGAAATAGTGAAGATTTTCTTTTGAAATGATTTTCGAGATAAAAAATGGTCCAATCATAAGCCCCAGTGCTCTTGTTGCATTCATCCAGCCGATGGCAAGTGGTACAGCGATAAGCGACTTATATTCAAAGTCTGCAAGTAGTGTAATGAGGGCATCAAAAGAGGTAAGTCCGATTGAAGCGTGCAGTAAAATGAGATGCAGTATTTTCTTTTGTGACTTTAAATAGTTAAATCCACTTTTTAACATTTCAAAATTTGACTCTGTATGGGTAATTTTTTCAATAGACATTTTAAGACCGATAAGTAAAAGTACTGCAACCGCGTAAAGCAGAGCATCGATAGCAAAGGCCATGTCAAAACCTACGTAGTAAGTCACCAAGCCGCCAACAGCCATACCTAGTGCATAGCAGAGTGACCATATAACCGAGTGGATCTCATTGGTATTCTTAAGCATCTCTCCTGAGACAAGTTTGGGGAAAAGTGCCATCTCTGCAGAAAAGAGCATA
>JAUVCL010000165.1 GCA_030595845.1 Campylobacterota bacterium | reverse complement strand
AAAAAGAGTGCTTATCTTCAGTGCAATCTCATTATCAACATTGATTAAAGAACCTTCTGCTATTTTTTTATTATCCCATATCAGCATTATTTTCTCTAAATCAAAGAGAGTCAACGCTAAACTTTCCCCTACCTCAAAACTTTTCATTTGGCATTTACCCAAAGAGAGTTTTATGGTTTCATATTTATGACTCTCATTAGCTACTATCTCTTTATTATGTACATCTGTGATGACTATGACATCATCTCCTTCTAGTCGCTGAAGTCTAAGGTCTGCACAGATAACATCTCCTTCTAGCAAGATAAAGGCTAAAGCGTTCATTTCCAAAAGTAAAACATCATTCCTACTTAGTTTTTTAAGTGTAGATCTTCGTATTCTAACAAAAGGCAATGCCAGTTCATACTGAGTACTGTGTATATGTTTTTGCATCATTCGGGCTAAATGAAGTGCCTGTGTCTCACTCTCCATCCAAATCACCGATAAAACGTTCTAAAAGATACTCTTTTGAAGCCACTAAAAGATCATCAGGTACCTCTTGACCTATAGAAAAATAGCTCATAGGGGTTTTATAGAGTAACATGAAGTTCAGTAAAGTACCTAAATACTTCGTTTCATCGAACTTAGAGATGATCACAGAATTTAAATTCAAAAATGAAAAGTTATTATAGATATCATCCATATCTTCATATTTGACTGTAGCAGATAAAACAAGATTGACCTCAATTTTTTTAGGTATATCTGTCTGCACGAACTCCACTGTTTTAATAAGTTTTTGCGTATCATAAGGAGACATTCCCGCAGTATCCACCAATATAACATCATACCCATCTAAAAGCTCAAGCCCATCTACAAAAGCGTCTGTATTATCGACGGTAAGGTGTTCGATCTGCATGATGTCTGCATAATGTGCCAACTGCTCATAAGCACCTACTTTATAAGAGTCCAGATTTAACAGTGCCACTTTATAGGGTTTATCCATCAAATAGGCATAACGTGCTGCCAGTTTTGCAATAGTGGTGGTCTTACCAACCCCGGTAGGACCTACCAACATCATCACTTTAGGTTCATTTAGTGATTCTTCTTTAACAGTAAGAGACTCATCTATCTCTTCGAGTATATAAGAGACCAAAAGCGTCTCATCATCAAGGATATTACTTCCGTTTAGCGCAGAAAACACTTCATCAAGCCAAGATTTTGCAATTCCTTTTTTCATAAAAAGTGCTTTGATCTTCTGTTCAACACTCTCATCATCTTCACCAAGCATCTCTGATTTGATGAAATACAATTGTTTTTTAAGTTCACTCAGTTCTGCCAACAGAGCTTCATCTTCTGATTGATCAGGCACATCACTTACAGGCACACTTTCAAGTAAAGATTTTTCCATAAATACATCTTCTGGTATAGAGATGGTCACTTCACAACGGAGTTTCCCATCATCATATTTTACCTGTTTTGCGGAGACGAGTGTAACCACATTTCCATATTTTTCAACTGCCTGTTCATACGCGCTCTTTGGATCAGAAGCTACAAATGTTTCATTAATCATTACATTCTGCCTTTCATATGTAAAAGAGGAATAAGTACTGAATTTCTCTTCATCCATTCGGGATGAGGAAGTATCAGATCTTTTGTATCCATTTTTACATTTTCATAAAATAATATATCTATATCTAAAGTCCTTGGGGCATCTTTAAAAAGACGCTTTCTCCCAAAAACCTTTTCCACACGTAATACATAACGTAATAACGCCTTAGGTGTCAGTTGTGTTTCAACCAACAACAAAGAGTTATAAAAGTCACCCTGCTCTACATAGCCAAAAGGAGGATTCTTGAGTATCGGTCCTGTCTCGATCACAGAGATGAAAGCAGATCGTTTCAAATAACAAAGAAGATGCTCAAAACGGCGTACAACATCACCGATGTTGCCACCTATCCCTAGTAAAACCTTGTGTCCACCTCTATTATTTGAACTATAAGGAAAACTTGGAGTAAAAATTAACGTATGGTTTTTATTAAGTTGTCTTCTTTTAACCATCATTTTCCTTATTTATACACCTGTAGGGTGTTGTGTCCTCACAACACCATTTTAATATATTGAAGTTTTGGTGTTGTCGGGAGACAACACCCTACAATACTACTGCTTTCCCGTCTACCATAGCGACCATATCTTCTATACGTATACCAAATTCGTCAGGTATATAGATCCCAGGTTCTATAGTATAGACCATACCGTCTTCTATGATCGTATCTGACTTTGTCGAGATATATGGCAGCTCATGAATATCAAGTCCTACCCCATGTCCTGTAGAATGTACATAATACTCTACAAAACCTGCTTTGGTCACGATATCTCGTGTCAATGCATCCACTTTTTTGGCTTTCATCCCGCTACGTGCTTTTTCTATGGCATTGTCATGTGCTTTAAGTACCGTGTCATATGCTTTTTGAATCTTTTTTGATTTAAACTTTTGATGGGTATCAAACATAAAATATTTATCGGCATGTACTGTACGTGTACGGTCAGAACAGTAACGCTTATATTTGAGTCCTGCATCCACCAAAAGAAGATCATTTTTTGCCAATTTCGTAGAAGTTGGCATAGCATGAGGTCTTGCTGCATTGGCATTGATAGCTACAATGGGATCAAAACTAAGTTCATACTTTCCAAAATCTCCCAAAATACCTTTTGCTCTATGCGTCAAGGTAAATTCATCTTCACCAAAGCCATTTTTTCTAAACTCTTTTGCCAAAGATTTAAATGCTTTAGCACCAAGTTTAGCTGCTTTTGAAAGTATCTTTAATTCTTCATCACTTTTAATAATACGCTTCTTATGAGAAAGATCTACTTCTTGTTTGAACACGGCTTTTGCCTTAGAAGAGATACGCTCAAAACCTGCTACGGTCCACTCTTTAGGATCAAAAAATACTTTTTTAACTTTAGACCTGTTCAGTATGCCTACCGCTTCACCATAAAGGTCACCGTTGATCACAACCTTCGCACCCTGTACATTTTGACCGGCATCAAGAGTATAACGACTATCGGTAATAAAATATGCTTCACTTCCCAGTGAAAGATAGAGTGCATTATCGCAGCTATATCCACATTCATAATAGATAGCATTTTCATCTTTAAGCATGTAGTTCATGAGCGTTCCTAAAAGTGTTTTCTTTATAAAAACTCGTTCCCATGCTTTGCGTGGGAATGCATATCCGACATTTCTATAAAAGGAAGTGTGTTAGCCATCAAAGCTATATGTATGCATTCCCACGTTCAACGTGGGAACGAGAGTAGATTATAATTATTATGCTTGTGCTGCTTGGGCTTTAGCCTGCTGCTCTTTCATCATTTTCATTTCACTGAGTATCTGTGTCATTCCAACCATCGCCAAGTGGTAACCAAATGGTCCCATACCTGTGATCTGACCTGCACATACCGGTGCTGTAAGTGAAGTGTGTCTGAACTCTTCTCTTTGGTAAATGTTTGAAAGGTGTACTTCAAGTGTAGGTATCTGAACCGCCGAAATAGCATCACGAATAGCAATAGAAGTATGTGTATATGCCGCAGGGTTGATGATGATACCATTTGCATCACCAAGACACTCTTGGATACGATCTACGATCTCACCCTCTAAGTTGCTTTGAAAAAATTCGATCTCCATTTTATTTTGCTCAGCAAATGCTTTCATTTGTGAGTGAATATCTTCTAACTTCATTGGACCATATATATTTTGCTCTCTAATACCAAGCATATTGAGATTTGGACCTTGAATTACTACTATTTTCATTGTTTGCCTTGTTTAGTTTATTTAGGGTATTATTTTAGCTAAATAGTTTGAATCTCAGCCAAGGAGAATGTTTTGTTTCGAAAATATCTAATCTTTTTATCAACTTTTATTTTTGCCGGATGTGTAGCTGTGCAAAACGGAACTTTTCCGGAAGAGAAAGCTCATTTTTCAGAGAAACAGTTTGTTGTCTGGATGCTTTCAGATATACAACCCAGAACCACTCTTGAGCGCAATGTCTTTGAAGCAGCAGTTGCAGATGTGAATGATAATATTGGTCCTATAGATATGGGTATTATGCCAGGGGATCTGCTTAAATCAAGAAGTAATGATGACGATTTTACTTGGTTTAAAGAGACAAGAGACCTCGTAAAAGTCACAGATTGGTATCAAATTGCAGGCAATCACGATGTACGTTCAGGAGACATATTTTATAAATATTTCCCACAACCTAAATATTATGCAGTGGAATTTGGTAACTTGTTGGTTCTCTTT
>JAUVCL010000215.1 GCA_030595845.1 Campylobacterota bacterium | reverse complement strand
TGATTGGACTGCACTGAGAGAAAAAGTAAAAACAGATGGTATGAGAAATGGCTACTTGATGGCGATCGCTCCTACATCTTCTATTTCTATCTTGACAGGTACGACACAAGCTATTGAACCTGTTTACAAAAGAAAGTGGTTTGAAGAAAACCTTTCAGGTCTCATCCCTGTTGTCGCCCCAAACTTGTCAGCTGACACCTGGCAGTACTATACACCAGCATATGACCTTGATCAAAACCTACTTATTAAAGCAGGAGCAATCAGACAAAAATGGTTAGACCAGGGACAATCACTCAATATCTTTATTACACTTGACAAAGCAAGTGGTAAGTACTTGAATGAGATTTACATGAATGCCTGGAAGTTTGGATTGAAGTCAACATATTACCTAAGATCTCAGTCGCCTGAATCTTCTGGTGATGTTGAAGATCGTTCACAAGAATGTGTAGGTTGTCAATAATATAAGTATTTTGTAAACTTTTTACAAAACACTTTATCTCGTTCCCATGTTTTGTGGGAACACATACCTCAATATCTTTTCATCAAAAACTTTTATATCTTTTTCCTTCATTCCTTTTCTTTTTTGCAATGCGCAAAAAAAGAAAACGAACCCAAAAGAAAAAAGCACAAGCGATTTAGATTTTATAAAGAAAATATTATTGGCTCGTTTGGAGTTCGCAGGGTATATCTATGAATAATAGATAATATCAATAATAATCTATCTGACACGTAAAATAAAGCATTTTAATACCTTTCCCAAGACCTAATATGAAAAATAAAATAAAAGTGCTTATTTCTGCCCCTAAAAAGAGACCATTTTGACGAATAAAGTATTACTTTAATCAATCACCCAAATAAAGTTGTCTCGGTCTGGCAATTTTAGATGATTTGTCTTTTTTGAATTCTATCCATTGGGTTATCCATCCTACTGTTCTTCCTATGACAAAAATAGGAGTGAACATTGATTTTGGTATTTGAAGTGCAGTAAGAATTATTCCCGTGTAAAAATCTATATTTGGATAAAGATTACGTGAAACAAAATAGTCATCACTCAATGCGATCTCTTCTATCTTTCTTGCAATCGCCATAAGTTCTGTATCAAGATTTAATTCTTCTCTTAATTCATCTTGTAGACCTTTGAGTATTTTGGCTCTTGGGTCGAAGTTTTTGTAGACTCTGTGTCCAAAGCCCATAAGCCGAAAGTCATCATCAGGGTCTTTGGCTCTTTCTATAAAAGCTTCTACATTGTCAACAGAACCAATGTATTCAAGTTGGGCGATGACAGATTCGTTAGCACCACCATGTGCACGTCCCCAAAGTGCTGAGATACCGGAACTTATAGCAACATAAGGATGGGCACCTGTAGATGCCACACCACGCACCACTGTTGTAGAAGCATTTTGTTCATGATCTGCGTGTAGAGTGAAGATGGTATCTAAGGCACGTACCTCAACATCTTTAATCTCTTCATGTCCGTTTGGACAGAGGTGCATTTTGCCTCCAGGGTAAGCGCGCATCATAGTAAGAAAGTTTTTTGTGAAACCTAAGTTTATGTCTGGCTGTATGAAAGGGTAGCCATAGGGTGTGCATTGTCAGGAAAGGCATTAAAGAGATGGCGTAGTCCTTCATGTAAAAATGCTCTGTGACGTATCTCTAAGTCAAACTTGTAAAGTTCTTCTTCTGAGGGTAAACGGCTATTTAAGAGTAAAAAACATGTCTCAAGATAGGTATGGTTTTTGGCTAACTCTTCTATATCAATACCGCGGTAACGTAGTTCTCCCTTTCCTCCGTCGATAAAAGTAATGGTAGATTCACACGCTGATGTAGAGGTAAAACCAGGATCATAAGTGAACATACCTGTGTCAGCAAAAAATGTTCTGACATCTAGAACGGATGGTCCTCTTGTGCCCTCCACTATATTGTATTCATAACTTTCGCCAGTAGAATTATTAGTGAGGGTCATAGTGTTTTTTTTCATGATACGTATCCTTTTTATTGGAAATATCCTAATGTAATTTACTATAACTCTCTAGTGTAGAATGTGTGTGTATTTGTGTTTTTTAACTTATCGTAGGGTGTTGTGCCTTCACAACACCAAAAGTGTGAATAAAGAAATACTTTTTTGATATATAGCTTAGAAGGTGTTGTAAGGGTACAACAACCCTACGGTTATTCTGTTAAATCTTTTAAGAACTGTGTCTCATCATATTCAAGACCAAGGTATTCAACGATGATCTTCATGTCTCTTTCTGCGTTACCTAAACATGAAGTGGCACCGGGACTGGGTGTCATGTTAAATAAGATGCCGTTGCCAGGATTGATAGAAGCTTCTCCTAGCATGAGTTTCTCTTTTTCTTTGTCTAGAACTTGTGGACGAACTCCACCAAATCCTTCTGCATAGGTAATGTCATCGACAGAGAGTGAAGGGACGATCTTTCTTGCATCTTGTACAAATAGACTTTTATTGATAAGAGGTACTTCAAAGAGAAAGTTTTTGAAAACATAGTTTCTAATGTCAG
>JAUVCL010000074.1 GCA_030595845.1 Campylobacterota bacterium | reverse complement strand
ATAGATGAAATAAATATTTTGAAAAAGAAAATATCAACTATTTATGCACTAAAGTATAATGAAAAAAATTATAAAGAAGTTTGGAATAAAAATAGTATGGAATTACCTTGGAAAATACTTGAATCATTTGATTTACCAAGAAATTAGAGGTATGTGATAATAACAATATGTCTTAGCTTGTTCCCCACATTGTACGTGGGAATGCATACGTCAATTCAAATATTAAAGGTGCGTTGGCAAACGCACCCTACGAGGTTGATTTTGTGTATCAATTTGTTTTTTTGATAAGCCTTTTGTAGGGTGCGTTGGCAAACGCACCTTTGGAATATGAAACGACAACACACTTCAAACCACAAAACCACAAAAACATGACAATATGCCATATTTTCAATAACAATCATAATTCTTCGTTACACTTAAAAATGGCAAACTATAAACGACTTTTTCTAGCAGGACATAGCTATTACCTAACTATGGTTACCCATAGACGTAATCCAATATTGATAGACAATATAGAACTATTGCGAGAAAGTTTTCGTGAGAGTAAAGAGTACTATCGTTACAACATAGATGCCATTGTCATTTTACCTGACCATATACATATGATAATAACACCAAAAATTGTAACTGAGTATCCTAAAATCATCAAATCTATAAAATATAATTTCTCAAGGCACTTCAATGTAGAAGAGGAACAATCATATAGTAGATTTAAAAGAAAAATAAAACCTATATGGCAGAAGCGATACTATGAACATACTATACGAGATGAAAAAGATTATCTACGGTGTTTGGAGTATATACGTAATAATCCATTGAAGCATGAGTATGTTGAAAATGAAGAAGTATGGGAATATACCTCATTATCGTAGGGTGCGTTTGCTAACGCACCTTTATATCTGCATGAAGAAAAAGCTTCTATTGTATATTGAATTTATCGGTGCGTTAGCAAACGCACCCTACGGGTTGATATGTTATACTTCTTGAAACTAATAATTAGGAAACATTATGAACATATCAGTAGAGTATTTGGGTGATAAAAAATTTAAGGCTAACACGATCAAGTCCAGTTATATTCTTGATTGTAAAGAAATCACTCCAGTGGAGTATTTTGCGACGGGTATCATAGGGTGTACGGGTATTGATCTTGTGATGATGGCTGAGAAAGATGGGTTTGAGGTTACAAATTATTCTGTAAAGGCAGAAATAGAACGTACAGAATCTGTACCTATGAAATTTGCCTCAATGCACATCATTTTTGATTTTGAAGGTGACTTCGATGCCACAAAAGCGAAACGTTATATAGGTGCATCTTTAGAGAGTTACTGTACAACGGTAAATTCTATCCGTGATTCGGTGAAAGTAACGTATACGATCATTCAAAATGCTAAGACCATAGTAGAAAAGGAAGGTTTGATCTCTGTGGGGAGTATAGCAAGTGAAGATGGATTTGGTGGAGCTTGCTGCTCATAAATTTCAAAGCTCGTTTATTTTAAAAATGAGCTTTGAAATACTCTTAGCTTTTTGTTTCTTACCATTTATTTGTGCCGCAGGCTGTTTTTTACATAGTTTGCATTGATTGATACATGACTTGACTATGATCGTATCATCAGGAAAAGCTTGTGTAAGTTTTCTTTGAAGCTTATTTACTTTCGAAAATTTTTTACATATTCGTATTTTCATATTTTACTATAACATAATTACAAACACTTCAGATACTTTTTAATGTTATGGGAGTATGATAATCTTAATAAATATATTAAAAAAGGGTAAACGATGAATCCTGTAGAACAAGATATTTCAAGAAGAAAAAATGAGATCATATCGGAAGTAAATGCTATTTTTAAGCTCAATATGAAGATCACCGATTGGGATGTTCCTGAAGCGGATGATGAGTTAGCTGGAAAAATAATCATTAATATTATGCAAGAGGCTATGGATGACTTGAAAGCAAAATTGGATGCGGGTGAATTTAAAGACTATTAGTTTTTTCTGAAGTTTTTACCTACTGCTCTTTAGTGAAGAGCAGTGGGATAACTCTCTTTAGATAAGCCCAAGTTCGGCCAATAGTGCTTTAATTATGGGAGAAAGTTCACTCAACTCTTTCATAAATGTACCTGAAGCCATATCTTCTCTATACCACTCTTCGATACGTTTTACCGAATCACTTTTCTCTTCTTCTGTGAGGGTGCCTGATCTGTCAATGCTGTCTTTAATTTTTTCTAAGTGTTTTAAATTACTGCTGCTCATTTTTAATCCTTTTGAAAAATAGTATAGGTTCATTATAGAATGATAATACTTTCAAACATATGTTACGACCTAATACACTTTTCGCTATAATCCCACAAAATTTCCCTATATATGGATACAAAAATGATACAACTGACTAATCTCGCTAAAAGCTTCGGGGGACAATCCCTTTTTAAAGATGTTAATCTTAAATTCGCTTCAAATCAAAAGATAGGATTTGTAGGGCGTAATGGTTCTGGTAAATCTACACTTTTTAAGATTATCCTTGGTGAAGAAGAATATGATTCTGGGGATTTGAGCATTCCTAAAAACTATATGATCGGTACGCTTAGACAGCATCTTGTATTTACTGAGAAAACAGTACGTGAAGAGTGTGCTTTGGTACTGCCTGAAGATGAACAGTGGAATTTTTATAAGATAGAAAAACTTCTTTTTGGGCTAGGGTTTTCAGAATCTGATCTCGACAAAGATCCGATGAGCTTTTCGGGTGGATATCAAATACGTATTAACTTAGTGAAGTTACTTGCCACTGAACCAAATATGTTATTACTTGATGAGCCTACCAACTACCTGGATATTATTTCATTACGTTGGCTTAAAGGATTTATACGTGAGTTTGATGGTGAAGTAATACTCATTACGCATGATAGAGATTTTATGGACTCGGTTACAACACATACGATGGGTGTACAGCGTAAATCACTGCATTTGGTAAGTGGAGATAGTTATAAATACTATGGGACACTTGAACTCGCAGATGAGACTTATGAAAAGACAAAAGCCAACCAAGATAAAAAACGTAAAGAGCTTGAAGAGTTTGTTGCACGTAACAAGGCTAGAGCTTCTACAGCAGCCCTTGCACAGTCAAAGCAAAAAGAGCTTGACAAGATGGATGATATGGAAGATTTGACTACAGATGCAAATCTCTCTTTTAAATTTAACTATAAAGATATACCTGCAAAAATTCTTTTTAGAGCTGAGAACTTAGGGTTTGGATATAACCCTGATGAACCGTTGTTTCAAAACATTACTTTTGCTATGGAAAAAGGTAAGCGTATAGCCATTATCGGTAAAAATGGTAAGGGTAAGTCTACGTTACTCAATTATATTGCAGGAGAGATGAAAGAACAGCAAGGAAGTCTTGAGTACCATCCTTCGACTACGTTTGCACACTTTGGACAGACAAACATCGAGAGGCTTAACACTAAGGCTACCGTCGTTGAAGAGATAGCATCTATGAGCAAAGAGATAGGTATCCCTCAAGCACGTAACATCGCTGGGCGTATGATGTTTTCTGGTGAGTTAGGTGACAAGAAGATTTCTGTCCTCTCTGGTGGAGAGCGGAGTCGTGTCATGTTGGGAAAAATTATTGCTGCACCGGCGAATTTACTCTTTCTTGATGAACCTACGAACCACCTTGACATGCAGTCCATAGATGCACTGGCTGATGCGATAGATACTTTTGAAGGCTCGCTCATTATGGTTACACACTCAGAGATGTTGTTGCATCGTTTGGCGGATGCTTTGATTATTTTCCATAAGGGTGGGGCTGAGTATTTTGATGGTACCTACGCTGACTTTTTAGAGAAGATAGGTTGGGAAGAGGAAGAGGGCAATGTTAAAGCTAAAAAGAAAAAGCCTAAGATTAACCATAAAGAACGTAAAAAACTACGTAAGGTTGTAACACAGGCTCGTAATGAAGAGCGTAAACCTTATACTAAAGAGATCAAACTTTGTGAAGAGAAGATAGAGCTTTTAGAGGCAGAGTTGGCTGTAAAAAATACAGAACTTGAAAAGGCTTCAACCTCGGGTGATAATGATGCAATTATGGAGCTATCTAAAGCAGTTGGGCTTGTACAGCAGGATATTGATGCTTTTTTTGAGCGTTTGGAGATCGCTACTGAAAAAGATGATGAGATTGTGGCTGAGTATGAGTTAAAGTTGGAAGAAATTGACGCGTAGGGTGGATTTATCCACCTTTTTTTAAACAACGAACTTTATGGTGGGTAAACCCACCCTACGCGTTGTGAGACTAACTATAAACTCTTATGTGGATCTTCGTGTTGATGATTCCAAACTAGTTTCCCTCCGCCAAGCATGTGGAAATGTAAGTGCATGATTTCCTGCCCTCCATCTTCACCGTTATTTGTAATCAATCTGTATCCGTTAATATCTAAACCGACCTTTGTTGCCACTTCCTGTGCAAATACAGTAAGTCCTGCCATCATGTCTGGTGTGACATCTTGAAAACAGTCTACGTGCGTTTTAGGGATGATGAGAATATGCACAGGTGCTTTAGGGTAGAGGTCATGAAACGCTAAAAAATGTTCGCTTTCATGGACAGTATTGTTTGGGATTTCTTTATTTATTATTTTGCAAAATATGCACATTGATTTGTCCTTTTGGGGTTCTTTACTAGGGTGATTATAACACAGATAAAGTCCAATAAATCCTATTATTATTAACATTTGGATAAAATCACGATAATTACTGAAGTGATATAGAGGTTTTATGAAAGAATTAGAAGAGAAGATCGTTCAGGCTGACTCGCTTGAAACATTGGAAAAAGTACGTATTGAGCTTTTTGGGAAGAAGGGTGTTTTAGCAGCTCAGTTTGCTAAGATGAAAGATGTACTCGGACCAGAGAAAAAAGCATTTGCTGAAGGATTGAATAAAAACAAATCCGCGCTACAGGCAAGTTTTGATGCGCGTTATGAGGTTTTGAAAGCTGAAGAGATCGAAAAAGTACTTAAATCTGAAGCGATAGATGTTTCACTGTATGGTACTTTGGCACAAAAAGGTGCACTTCATCCTGTCATGGAGACCATGGATAAGATCATTGATTATTTTGTTGCGTTGAACTTTGCAGTTGAATCGGGACCTATGGTTGAAGATGACTTCCATAACTTTGAAGCACTTAATCTTCCTAAATATCACCCTGCACGTGATATGCAAGATACATTTTATTTTAAAGATGGTGGACTTTTAAGAACACATACTTCTCCTGTGCAAATAAGAACCATGCTTGAAACAAAGCCTCCTATACGTATGATAGCGCCAGGTACAGTATTTAGACGTGATTATGATATCACGCATACACCGATGTTTCATCAAGTGGAAGGTTTAGTCGTTGATGCTAAAGGCAAAGTCAGTTTTGCAAACCTCAAAGCGATCTTGACTGACTTTCTGCAATACATGTTCGGTGATGTTGAAGTACGTTTTAGACCAAGTTTCTTCCCGTTTACCGAGCCATCTGCTGAAGTGGATATCTCTTGTATCTTCTGTGAAGGAGAAGGATGTCGTGTCTGTTCACACACAGGTTGGTTGGAAGTGCTTGGCTGTGGGATAGTTGATCCAAACGTCTTTAAAGCTGTAGGTTATAAAGATGTAAGTGGTTATGCCTTTGGTTTGGGTGTAGAGCGTTTTGCAATGTTGATGCATAAGATACCTGATTTAAGATCTCTGTTTGAGGGAGATATTCGTTTGTTGGAGCAGTTTAGATGATAGTAACAAGATCTTGGTTAAATGAATTTATAGACCTGAGTAGTGTCAGTAACGATACACTGTACGAAACGTTTAACGCTATTGGTTTAGAAGTTGACAGCCTTAGACAAATTGAGATTGATCCTAAAGTTGTTATTGGGAAGATCATCTCTTGTGAAAAACATCCTGATGCAGACAAACTTAATGTTTGTCAGATAGATGTGGGATCGGGAACAAGACAGATCGTTTGTGGTGCAGCCAATGTTGTGGATGCAGAGTATGTAGCAGTGGCAACCATTGGTGCAGTACTGCCTGGAGACTTTGCTATTAAACATGCGAAACTTCGTGGTGTAGAGAGTGAAGGGATGGTATGTGCCTCTTCTGAACTCGGACTACCTGATACAGGTAAAGGGATCATGATACTAGATTCGAGTATTGGTACACTTGAAGTAGGTAAAGCATTTGGTTCTTATGAATGTGTAGCAGATACGATCATTGAACTTGAACTGACAGCAAACAGAGGAGATTGCCTTTCTGTGTATGGTGTGGCAAGAGATCTGAGTTCAGCACTTGATATTGAGATGAAAGTATCTGAATTTAAACTGAATAATAAAATGAAACTTGGTATTGGCAGAGAAGCAGAACTGCACAGTAAAGGGACAATGGATGCAGACCTGCATTATAAATTGGCAACCATCGATACAATTTCCAGTGCTTCCCTTATTGCCTTACGTTTAGCGATGGTGAATGTAGAGGGGGAAGGTAGACTGGCTTCCTTACTTGCCTATGCAACACATACAACAGGCGTTGTCTTACGTGCCTATAACAGTAGGGTTTTCCGTAATGATAAGGATAAAGTTTGTGTATTTCCTACAGCTAAAGCTAAGGGTATTACAGAAATAAGAAATGATGGAGAAGTTCTAAGTGTTGTAGGTGTGAACCAGGAAGCGTCTGCCACAGCGAATGATACTACAAAAGAGATTTTATTGGAAGCAAGTTACATGCATCCTGATACTTTAGTGGAAGCTGTATCTGCGGCATCTTTAAAGACGGATGACCTGTATTATAAGACATCAAGAGGTTCCAACCCTGAGCTCTCTTTTGGTCTTTCTTTTCTAGCTTGTTTAATGGAAAAGAATACAGATATCTCTTGTTATGAAGGGTCACTTAATGTGAATGTTGAGAGAGAGAACAAAACAGTAATCGTAGATGTGGAAGAGATCTCGGCTATTATCGGTATGGATGTTGAGATGAGTAAAGTTGTCACGATATTGAAGAAACTTGGCTTTGAGATCAATTCGATGGGTAATAGTGTGATTGCAGCGGTGGTGCCACTCTTTAGACATGATATAACTCATATTCAAGATATTGCTGAAGAGATCGTACGTATTATAGGTATCAATAACATTGAAGCTAAACCTTTTGTCTTTGCGGAACAAGCACGTTTAAATGATACGACAGAGAGATATAAAGCGAAAAAAGGGTTTAAAAACCGTGCAGTAGGTGCAGGTTTTTATGAAAATGTATCGTATGTATTTTCTGAAAAAGCACTTTTGGAAAAATACGGTTTTTCTATTTTAGAAGAAGCACTTGAGCTGGCCAATCCTATAGCAGAAGAACTGAACACACTTAGAAGTACTGTTTTGATCAATTTACTTAATGCTGTGAAGCGTAATGTAAGTTATACCAAAAAATCAATTCCCCTTTTTGAAATGGGTGCAGTCTTTGGCAGTAAAAGAGAGCAGAGTGATGTGATCTCTTTTGCTTTTTCAGGACAAGTTGAAGGGGAAAATGTAAGAAATGCTGGAAAACCTAAAATTATAGATTTTGCTACCTTTACTCAAAAGGTAGGTGCGGTCGTCGGTGCATTTGAACTGGTACCTTGTAGCTACAAAAATGGGCTTATACATCCTTACCAATCAGCAAATGTTATTGTAGCTGGAAAGGTGTGTGGGTTTATTTCCAAACTTCACCCTACGGTGCAAGAGAGTTTTGGTATTCCTGAAACATTTATAGCAGAACTGGATTTTGATATGTTCTTACCTAAACATATTAATGCAACACCTATCTCTAAGTTCCAGGGAGTGTATAAAGATCTATCTGTGGTTATAGATAAGTCTATGAATTATTATGAAGTGGCTAAAGTGCTGAATGCATTAGACTTGCCTATGCTGAAAGATATTTATCCCGTAGATATTTATGAAGATGAGAAACTCGGAGAGAAGAAGAGTCTTACCGTGCGTTTCTTTATTCAGTCTATGGATAAAACACTTGAAGATAGTGATATAGAGACGGTGATGAATGAAATTATGACGGCACTTGAAAAAGAGTGTCAAGCAGAATTGAGATAGCTTATAAAATACGACTAGTCGTATGAGCCAACTGCTGAAGTTGATACAGCGTCAGCGTAGTTTTTTGGGCTTTGCTCAAAAAACGTCTGATTACGGAGTAATATAAATGAAAATACAATTAGCATCCAGTTATGGATTTTGTTTTGGCGTGAAGCGGGCTATTGAAATAGCTGAAGAACATCAAGGATCTGTGACCTATGGACCTTTGATCCATAATAAAGATGAGATCAATAGACTGAAAGTCGGATTTAACATTGGTCTTGCTGAAAAGCTAGATGATATCCATACGAATGATGCCGTGGTGATCCGTACACACGGTATCCCTAAAGATGAACTTGCTGCACTGAACAAACAAGAGAATAAAGTGATAGATGCTACCTGTCCTTATGTGACTACCCCTCAAAATATTGTAGAAAAAATGAGTGAAGAGGGGTATAGCATTGTGATCTTTGGCGATAAGGACCATCCCGAGATAAAAGGTGTGGTCAGTTACGCTGTAGACCCTGATGATGCCTTTATTGTACTTGAACCTGAAGAGTTGGATGCACTTCCTCTAAAGGGGAAGGTGGCAGTCGTATCTCAAACCACTAAAAAACCTGAAGATTTTGCCAAAATAGTGAATGCTTTAATGTCAACACGTAAAGAGATAAGGGTTTTTAATACGATATGTAATGCAACCTTTGAAAATCAGGATGCTGCGTCAGAGCTTGCTAAAGATGCAGATATTATGGTCGTCATAGGGGGGAAACACTCCTCTAATACCAAGCAGTTGCATTCTATTTGTAAACGTGACTGTGATGATAGTTATTTGATAGAAAATTGTGAAGAACTTGAAGCTTCTTGGTTTGATGCTAAAGTGCTTTGTGGTATTTCTGCAGGAGCCTCTACTCCGGATTGGGTTGTGCAAAATGTGATCAATAAAATTCAGGAAATGAAAAAAGTGAATGAGATCATATGAATAGCCTGACACTTGAACCCATTGCTAAAATAGACGGTGAGATCAATCTCCCCGGTTCTAAAAGCCTTTCAAATAGAGCGTTATTACTTGCTGCATTGGCAGAAGGCACAACGAAGATCACCAACCTTTTAGAGAGCGATGATACAAGACATATGCTCAATGCCTTGCGAGTGTTAGGTATTGAGTATAGACTTTCTGATGATAAGAGAGAATGTATAGTGGTCGGTAATGCCGGTCCTATCAATAGTGACACAATGCATGAACTCTTTTTGGGAAATGCAGGAACTGCTATGAGACCACTTTGTGCCGCTTTATGCCTGGGAAAGGGTTCTTATGTTTTAACGGGTGAACCTCGTATGAAAGAGAGACCTATTGGACATTTGATCGATGCGCTACGTCAAGTTGGGGCAAAGATCACCTATAAAGAAAAGGAAGGGTACCCGCCGCTTCAAATAGAAGCAGATGGTTTAGTTGGAGGAGAAGTAGCGATAGACGGTGCTATTTCAAGTCAATTTTTAACAG
>JAUVCL010000090.1 GCA_030595845.1 Campylobacterota bacterium | reverse complement strand
TCAGAATTGTCTGTACTTCCATCATAACTTATGATAAAAACATTCATATCATAAGTAAAAATACCCAAACTATTTGTATATCCGGCAAAGTAATCAATTTCAAAGTTATCATCTGTACCAAGATCTACTGTCAGAATAGTTGTACCTGCATAAAAACCATTGTAAAAAGCATTTACACCGGCTTTTACAGATCCTTTGTCATTAGTTTGAGTCATACCTCTATAGATATAATTTGACATTACACCCACATTACCACTTACATGTAACCCTTCTGCCTGTATAACAGATGGAATACTTAACGAACCTAATAGTAAAATGGATACTAAATTTAATTTTTTCACTTTGATTTTTCCTTTTAGTAGTAAGAAGTATATCTATAAGTAGAATAACATTAAATCATTCCAAATAAAAGAGCAAAATTTCATAAAAGTATGCATTTGATAAGATTTTATATAAATCATGTGCTAAACTATGTAATATTATGTCCAAAAAGGTTGATATGCATACAATACTTCCACTCTTGACAATAGAACAGAGTATTAATGCTTATAAACATTTACTCAAACCTGATCCAGGATTTGGTATGGATTTTTTTGCAGATGACTTTGATGCTAAAGATATAGTGTTGCTTGAAGATAACAAAGCAGGGAGTCAGGGTATTCCTATACGTTTTAATTATTATGCTTTAATATTGCGGCTAAAAGGAGAGACGAAGCGGACTATTAATCAATTTGATTATGTTAGTAAAGCACAATCGCTTCAGCTTATAAATCCAGGATCAATATTTTCATTTGAAGATACTTCTGCTGTTGCAAAAACCTATGTTTTACTTTTTGATAAAAATTTTATAGAAGGAGAAAGTTCATTACTCGGAGTAGAGGGTAATCTATTGAATTTTCATCAGAAATATCAGGAGGATGTACTTTTAGATATGACTCAGTTTGCAGAAGTAGTTACACTATATGAACAGTTAAACGATGAACTTAGATCTAAAAAAAATGATTATAAAATAATTTCAAGATTATTAATCATTCAATTGCTTTATCATCTAAAACGTGCGAAACTTCACTCTGAACGGAAGCAAGATCTTACAAGAGCCCAGCAGATAAGTTCAGAATTTCTCAACTCCATAGAAGAGCATTATATGCAAAATAAGAGTGTAAAAGAGTATGCACATCTACTGGGAATCACCCCTCAACATTTGAGTGAGACTATCAAATCAACACTACATCATACGGCACTTTTCTATATCCATGTGCGTCTCATTAAAGAGATACAGTACTTGCTCTGTTTCAGTGATATGTCTATCAAACAGATCTCGCATGCACTCAACTTTGAAACACTCTCACAACTGGGACGTTTTTTTAAACGGTATGAAGGGATGAATCCTAAAGCGTATCGGTTAAAAAATAGATAAACTTAAGTTTATTCGCTGTAGCGACGTTTACGGGTCATAAATCTGTACACTTCAGATAGAAAACCTTATAATATGTACCATCATGATTCGATTTTTATCTTTTTTTAAGCCCCAGATAGCTCGATAGAGCTTATATAGATCACTTTTAGCAAAAAAATGTATAATCGCAATAATTATATATAGGGTAACACTTTGAAATTCGAAAATAAAAAACTCCTCATCTTTGACCTGGATGGTACACTCATCAACTCTGCACTTGATTTGGCACTATCGGTAAACTTTATGCTAAAAACTTTAGCGCGTGATACCTTTGAGGAAGAAATCATACATGGATGGGTGGGTAACGGTGCTTTGACACTTGTTCAACGTGCTTTATCTGGTGAGAGAAGTGTTGATGAAACTTTAGATGAAGTTTTGGTTCAAAAAGCATTAGATATCTTTTTTGACTACTATGGAAAAAATCTTTGCAATGCAACCATTTCCTATCCAAATGTCATACCAACACTCAATACACTTAAAAATAAAGGTTACCGCTTAGCCATCGTGACCAATAAACCTTTTGATTTTGTAGAACCTATTTTGGAAGGGTTAGAGCTTAATGGCCTGTTTGAACTCATTTTGGGTGGTGATTCCTTAACTTTAAAAAAACCTGACCCTGCTCCCTTGTTATACATATGCGAAAAATTGGGTGTAACTGTTGAGGAATCGGTGATGGTAGGTGACTCTAAAAATGACATCTTGGCAGCCAAAGCCTGTGGTATGCAAAGTGTGGGTGTGACATATGGTTATAATTATGGAGAGAGTATCAGTGTATATGATCCAAATATGATCATAGATGATTTTGGAGACATTTTAAAGTTTTTGTAGGGTGCGTTTGCCAACGCACCATTAAGGCACTATGCAAACCATCACACTTACGCCGAAAGGCTTAATGAAATCAGATATAAAAGGTGCGTTAGCAAACGCACCCTACAAAGGAAAAACGTGTCCAATAGTAAAGTCAAAATAGCCATAGTCGGTGGAGGTGTCGCCGGTGGATCAGCAGCACTTTACTTTTCTGAATTGGGTTTAAATGTGACACTTTTTGAAAAAGAAAGCTCTTTGGTGAATGGCCCTCCTTTTTGTCATCTTCATGCAGGAGGTAACCTCTATCCTGAGATTTCAGATACACAGTGTATTACCCTACTAAAACAGTCTATAGATTTTTTACGTGTATATCCCAATTCTGTGGATTATCGTCCTACTATTATTGCCCTTCCATCTTACTGTTCCAAGGATTCAGCAAACCTTTTGCCAAGGCTTAAAAAACTGCAAGATGAGTATAGAAGGCTTATCGTATTAGACTCACATAACAAAGTGTTAGGTGAGGTTTCTGAGTATTTTAAACTCTATGAACGAAGTCAAATAGAAGCGTTGAGAAAACAAGCCATAGTCAAAAAACCTGTTCACCCAGATGACTGGATGATCCCCTTTGCTCAAAATGTAGATCTTGACAGCGTGCAGTTCCCTCTTATTCTTGTTCAGGAATATGGATTAAATCTTTTTCGCGTGGGTGCGAGTATCACTCTGGGGCTTAAAAAACTCGAATCTGCCACAGTCAAACTCTCCACAAGCGTAACAAATATCTCAAAAGAGCATTCAAAAGAAGCATGGTTAGTACGTTATGAACATGAAGGTGAAGTGAAAGAAGAGCACTTTGACTATCTCATCAATGCGGCAGGGTTTAGAACAGGTAAAATAGATGACATGATAGGCGCGCCCTGCGAAGGTATGGTGGAATTTAAAGCAGCCTATGTGAGTCAGTGGGAAAGTGCGAACGATACACTTTGGCCGGAGATCGTTTTTCACGGAGAGCGTGGTACACCTAGAGGTATGGGACAGTTAACGCCTTATTCTGGTGGGTATTTCCAGCTTCATGGCATGACCAAAGATATTACACTCTATGAAGATGGTTTGGTTGCAAATACCAAGCTCAGTTGTCAACCACAACTTGGACAGGACTTCATTGAAAAAATAGAAAAAGACTGGAGTGGTGAAGAGACTCAGCAACGTACCCAAAGTGCGATCAGACATTTATCTAAGTTCATTCCTGAATTCTCCAAAGCTACTATAGGTTCAAAACCTCTCTTTGGTGCACAACAAATTCCTGGGGATGACCCTACCTTACGTGTAGCAGAGGTTTCTTTTCCTGTAGAAGGGTATGCGAGATGTGAGATCGTCAAAGTCTCTTCAGCCTTAGATATGCTCGACTCGATCACTAAAGAACTCATAACACTTGAGTATCTTGATCCCTCTGTTCAAGGAAGTCGAGGCTTTAAAATGTTACATACACTAAAAGATACAGAGATCACAGACTTTGCCCAGAAACTTTGCAAGAAGCGGGCTTATCCTATTGCTTTAGCGAGTAGAAATATTTCAAATTAAATCCTTTTAAACTAAATAAAGGTACACATAACTTATTGTTTCTGCTATAATAAAATATAAGTTAATAATATAAATCGGTGGACTCAATGATCAATAAAAAACTACAAAGACTTTTTTCTGTAGGTGCATTATTTATTTTTCTCATTGGGTTTAGCTGGTATAACTATAATGTTTATCATGAAATTAGAAAACTTGTTTATGAAAAAGTAGATCATCAACTCCTTACTGCTGCAAAAGCGACCATACTTCTTCTCCCTACTGATTTTCACATGCGTGCAAAAAATCTAAAGTCTATTTCAACAGTTGAAGATGAACAAAACATAGGTACACTCAGTAAGCTAGCAAAAATCAATAATGTTGAATATGTATATACATTAATTCAGCAGAATGATAAGATATATTTTACTAGCTCAAGTGCTACAGATGAAGAAAGAAAAACTGGAAATCTTTTAACACATTATTTTGACGAATATGATGATGCAGATATTCAAGTAATAAAAGCTTTTTCTCAAGAAAAAACCTTGTATTCAGAAAGTACAGACTCATGGGGTTCACACAGAGCAGTCATTATTCCTTATAGAACAGATGATGGGGAACTTTTTGTTGCCGGTGCAGATATAGAGATCAATATATTTCATGAGATGCTCAATGAAGCTACTGCCAAAAACATATTTCTTGGATTAATACTTCTTTTATCTGGTTTACCCATGTTGATATGGAATTTTAAAAAGTCAAAAGTTGAACTGATGTCCTTGGTAGAACATGATCCCTTGACAAAACTGTTTAACCGTCGTGGGCTGAGTGTACGTCTTCCCAAAGCCATAGCATCCACTAAAAGAAGAGGGAATTATGGTGCAATTCTTTTTATTGATCTTGATCATTTTAAAGATGTCAATGACAGTAAAGGACACAGTGTCGGGGATCTTGTATTGATGGAAGTAGCGGAACGTTTAAATAGCAATACGCGCATGGAAGATACCTTAGCACGTTTCGGTGGAGATGAGTTTGTTATTTTGATTGAAGATATTGGAGATGAAGAGGAAGAAGGTATAAACAGTGTTACGAAGATCGCCCATAACATACTCTCATCACTCTCTATGCCATACCAGATACATGAACATAAATTTAAAATTACTGGAAGTATGGGAATTTCCTTGTTTTCCGAAGATTCAAATGCAGATGATATGCTTCGTTATGCTGATACAGCAATGTATACAGCTAAAGAATCCGGACGTAATACCATGAAATTCTTTGATGCAGATATCCAACGTATTGTCGAAGATAAACTGATATTAGTCACCCGTCTTCAAAAGACTGTTGAAGAAGATGAGGGTTCACTCTATTGTCATTATCAGATCCAAGTAGATCATCAGCAGAAGATTGTTGGAGTTGAGTCGTTATTACGATGGGATGATCCTGTCTTAGGCAAGGTTCTTCCGGGTGTATTTATACCCATAGCAGAAAAAAATGACCTGATTTTTAATTTAAGTTCATTTGTTTTACGAGAAGCAGCTCAGTTACTTAAAAAATGGTCAAAAGATTCTATAAAAAAATCTTGGCGTATCTCTGTAAATATCAGTTCTATACAGTTAGAACATGAAGACTTTGTTGAACAAATGCAAAGGATTATTGAAGAATACAACTTTGATCCGGAACTAATGAGACTTGAATTAACCGAAAGTGTTTTAATAAAAAATGCACAAAAGGCATTATTGATCATCCAAAAGTTAAGGTCTATTGGTCTCACCTTTTCTATTGATGACTTTGGTACAGGATACTCATCATTAGCCTATTTTAAACAACTTAAAGTCCATGAATTAAAAATAGATAGATCTTTTGTACGTGACATTGTGATCGATATCAATGATAGAAATATTGTGCAAACAATTATCACATTTGGGAAACAATTAGGGTTAGAAGTCATCGCTGAAGGTGTTGAGACTAAAGAACAGTATGATATGCTGGTTTCTTTAGGATGTAAGTATTTTCAAGGGTATTATTTTGGAAAACCAACAGATTCAAAATTATTATAACTATGTTTACTCGTTCCACAGCTCCAGCTGTGGAATATATCGGTATAGAATTGATTGAATAACTTAAATACCGATAGAACGTAACGAAGCTGGAGCTTCGTTACGAGCACTGTTTGTTTGGGCTTAAAAATGATGACTTTTACAACTGTATCTGTCACTGTTTTTAGCCACTTTTGCGAACACTGTTAAAGGTGTATTGGTTGCTTCTGCTACTTCTATAACTTCGCCATAATACTCTGGTGCAAAACTTACAAGCATTTCATACTCTTCTCCGCTAAGCCCTACTGTATCGTCAATATCTTCAAAAATATCAAATCCATATTTATTAATATCTAGCATCTTGTTCGTATCACAGTAGAGCCCATCAGAGATGTCCATACCTGTGCGTAAGAAACTTCTTGCTTTGGCTATGAATTCTGCACGTAAAGTGGGCTTGAAAAAGCGTGAGTTATCAGCTATTTTTTCACCTTTGAACAATGCATCCAAGTCACGTTTACTCTCACCCAATGTTCCCGTATATGCCAACAAGTCACCCTGCTTTAATCCTGTGCGCAGTAAAGGATTTTTACTTTTGGAAATGATGGTAATACTAAGATGTAATTTGTCTCCACCTATGGTATCACCACCGATAATCTCACAACCATACTCTTTGGCTGTCTCTTCAAGGCTGAGTGTAAGCTCATCTATCTCTGTCTCTGTCAGGTCTTTGGGTAAAGAGACCGTAACAAGAGCAAATTTAGGTTCTGCATTCATCGCTATGGCATCTGAAAGGTTTATAAGCATGGCTTTACGCCCTATTTGGGCTATACTCATCCACTCACGTTTAAAATGTACATCTTCAAAGAAGGCATCCATACTGTAAAGTGTATCCCCTATAACAGCAGCATCATCACCTATGTGCTTTGAAGTTAGTTTGTTGATCAGATAGTGTTCTTTATCTTGAATGGGCATCGTTATGTCCTTGATTTTTCATATTGGCAAAATTGTAACATACTTAAAGTGTTTTTGCTTTAGTTTTATATCATTAAAGTCTTTTTCATAGCTCCATAAGATATACTATTTTAACTATATTTACATGGAGATACCTATGTCAAACAAACTTGAAATAAGAGCATTCTTTTTTAATGCAAAAACAGACTACCTGCCTTACTATAAAAACTTCAACATCACAATGGAAGATGATGCAACAGCCAAAGACTTGCTTATAGAGATACAAGCAAAAAATGAAAACTTTTCTTTTCCCAAGCAAAAGCTTGTGATGAGAATAAATGGTTTGGTTGTAGAAGCAAAACAATCCATTGCTTCTATCGTTGAAAAACTTGGTACAACTTTACAAATAGACCCTGTAAAGGCTTATCGTTCAAATGATGGACTCAAGATCAATGATAATGACTTCATGGCATCTTATGCACTTTTGGAACCTTATGCAAGTGAAGCTGACTTAAAATACTATAAAACACTCTATACCCTGCACTATGCATCTGAGACAGAAAACTTTGACCATGCGTATATAGGTGATGCCATATTACTTCTTGCACACAAAATGATCACTGCAGGTTCTGAGCATACAGAAGCGATCTTGGAAGCTATCACTTCTGCAGATTCGGGACTGATGGACTGTGAGTATGAAAACAATCTTTTTAATGCACAAGACCATACTGAGACGATAAATGCACTTAAAGCAATGGTAAATCCAGAGCCTGAACCATCACTTTGTTCTCAGCTTATCGCGCGTTTTACAAAAAAAGAACAAGAAGAGAAAAACGCCCCTGCTCCTGTGCTAAGGAAGAGTATCACTATAGAAAACCTTGAAGAGAAAGCAGTCGCACATTATGCAGGTTTAGCCTCACATGATGAAATGCATGCATTGATCGCTAAAATGGGCTTGAACGGTATTCATTTTCCAAGAGCACATAAACTTTCAGGTCTTGCACTATTGAATGATAATAAAGATCTAGCACTTAAAAAAGCAGGTACAACACTTTTAGATGCTTATGATTCAGGTGCAGAAGTGCTTGTGGTTGAAGATGTTGACGTCCTTGATATGTTCATCGAAAACTTTTCTTCGATAGAAAAAATCA
>JAUVCL010000127.1 GCA_030595845.1 Campylobacterota bacterium | reverse complement strand
GAATACCTCATATTACTAAGCAAAGAAGTGCTTGGTTTAATTAAATAATCATCAACTATTAAGGAAGAAACATGGCAAAAGAAATATTTTATTCAGACACAGCTAGAAACGGACTTTTTGCAGGTGTTAGCAAACTTGCTGATGCAGTTAAAGTAACAATGGGACCAAGAGGTCGTAATGTACTCATACAAAAAAGTTATGGTGCACCTCATATCACCAAAGATGGCGTGAGTGTTGCCAGAGAAATTGAATTGGCAGATTCACTTGAAAATATGGGCGCACAACTGGTTAAGGAAGTGGCAAACAACACTGCTGATGAAGCAGGTGACGGTACAACTACTGCTACTGTATTGGCTCATGCTATCTTTAAAGAAGGTCTTAGAAACATTACTGCAGGAGCAAACCCGATTGAAGTAAAAAGAGGCATGGACAAAGCATCTACAGCTATCATCGAAGAACTTCAAAAAATGTCCAAAGAGGTCAAAGATAAAAAAGAGATCGCACAAGTTGCAACTATTTCTGCGAATTCTGATGAGACCATTGGTAATCTCATTGCTGAGGCAATGGAAAAAGTAGGAAAAGATGGTGTGATCACAGTTGAAGAAGCCAAAGGTATCAATGATGATCTTGAAGTGGTTGAAGGTATGCAGTTCGATAGAGGTTACATTTCTCCATATTTTGTAACGAATACTGAAAAAATGACATGTGAACTTGAAACTCCGATCATTCTTGTAACCGATTCAAAAGTCACTTCTCTTAAAGACTTGGTTCCAATGTTAGAGCAAGTACAACAAAGTGGCAGACCGCTTCTTATCATCGCCGATGACATTGAAGGAGAAGCACTCTCTACGCTAGTGCTAAATAAACTCAAAGGTGTATTAAACATCACTGCAGTAAAAGCACCGGGCTTTGGTGACAGAAAAAAAGAGATGCTTAAAGATATTGCTATCTTAACAGGTGCCACACTCATCACTGAGGAGCTTGGTCTTACACTGGAAAAAGCAACACTTGCTGATCTGGGTCAAGCAGGCAGAGTGGTCATAGACAAGGACAATACGGTCATTGTAGATGGGAAAGGTGACAAAGATGCTGTTATTGCAAGAGTCAGTGAGATCAAAACACAAGTAAGCACCACAACAAGTGAATATGATAAAGAAAAATTGCAGGAACGTCTAGCAAAGCTTGCTGGTGGTGTTGCCGTGATCAAAGTAGGTGCTGCAACTGAAACTGAAATGAAAGAGAAAAAAGACAGAGTGGACGATGCACTGTCTGCAACAAAAGCCGCAGTAGATGAAGGTATCGTTATTGGTGGAGGTGCAGCACTTATCAAAGCAAGTCAAGCTGTTACTTTGGATCTTAAAGAAGATGAAGCAGTAGGAGCAGAGATCATTTTAAGAGCTGTATTTGCACCTATGAAACAGATTGCGCAAAATGCAGGTTTTGATGCAGGTGTTGTGGCCGATAAAATTTCAAATGCGAATCAAGAGAACTTAGGATTTAACGCCGCCACAGGTGAGTATGTAGATATGCTTGAAGCAGGTATCATTGACCCTCTTAAAGTTGCACGTGTTGCTCTGCAAAATGCTACATCAGTAGCCTCTTTACTTCTTACAACCGAAGCCACTATTTCAGATATACCAGAACCACCTTTGGCACAACCTGACATGCCTTCTATGGGTGGTATGCCAGGAATGATGTAAAAGCATCTTCCTAAATAAGACCGACACGTTTTTGTCGTTCTTAAGGGGGTCTCTGATAATAGGTCCCCCTTAATTTAATAATGCTTCAAACTCATCTGCAGGCAATGGTCTGGAATATAGATATCCCTGCGCATAATCACATTTTAATGCACTTAATATAGTGGCTTCCTGTGACGTTTCCACACCCTCTGCTACAACTTTATACCCTAAGGTATGGGCTAAGTCTATTATTGCCTTAACAGTTGTTTGATGACTTAAATTCAAAGTGAGATCAAAAATAAGTGCTCTGTCTATCTTGATCATATCAATAGGTAAAAGTGCCAAATATTTAAAAGAAGAATACCCTGTCCCAAAATGATCCAAGGAGAGAGAGATCCCAAACTCTTTTAACAATTTAAAATCATTTGCCGTTTTATCGATATTTTCCATCGCTGCACTTTCACTGATGTCAAGATTAATGGTATTTCTATCTACTTTATATTTAGCAAACAACATTTCAAGCCTAGGAATAAGTGCTGTAACCTGCATTTCCTTTAATGAAAGGTTGATCGTAATTTTAAAGTTTTGATTTTGTGTCCTGTCACAACGCTGTCTTTGACGTATTGCTTCATGGAAAACATATTCACCCAGTTCAACAATAAGCCCTGTTTTTTCTGCAATATGCAAAAATTTATCTGCAGAGATGAGTCCATGTTCAGGATGTTTCCAGCGTATCAGGGCTTCAGCACCTATCAAATTCTCACCTTCAAGATCAAAAATAGGCTGATAATGCAATAAAAATTCATTGTACTTTAAGCCCTTACGAATTTCCTTATTCATTTTAATTTCATCCTCACGTACTATCTGATACTCATCATTAAAGAACTCAATATTCGATTCACCCTGAAGCTGAGCTTTGTTCAACATTATATAGGTATTATCTATCAGCTTAGTGGCATTTGTTCCATCTTTTGGATAAGCGGCTATACCGATGGAACAAGTTAGGCGAATATCATTATTATCTCTATAAGTATTACCGATTGACACCATAATATCCCGTGCAATTTTACGTACTTCACCTTCTTCTTTAATATCCTTTATAAGCACCATAAACTTATCCCCATCCATACGATAACTTTTAATATTTTCATGTGGATTATTTATAAAATATTGTGCCATATTTTTTAAAATGCGATTGGTATATCCAAGACCCAAAGTAATTTGCAGGTCATTGAAGTGATCAACACCCAATAAAAGGATCGTAAATGTAGCAGATTCCTTTTTAGACTTTATGCTCAAGTTATTAATATCAGCAAGTGCCGAAAACTGGCTGGGCATTCCCGTTAAATGATCAAGACCTCCCGTGTCTTTTACCACAGTTTTTGATTCTACCGATGCAATAGACTTCATATCCATCACACATGAGATCGTTTTATTTACATTCCACTCACTTTTATCTACATAAATATTGACTTGTGTCATTTTCCCATCGATCACCAATAAGACATTTTGTAAATGAAAACTATCTTCTTTTCTCTCTGTTGCTTTAGTTAATACTTTAAAAAAATCATCCGGGGAGGAAGTATCAATTTTCAATTGAATGTCTTTAGCCTGCTCCATTTTTTGATAACTTTCATTCAGTCCAAATAAGGTTTTCGCAGTTTTATTTGCATAAATGATTTCATACGTATCAGATAACACCATGATCGCTTCACTATAATATTCTTTCTCTTTTTTTAAAAGTGTCAGCTCATCTGAGATACGGTACATTTTTCTTTTATACCCGATATTTAACCCTAAAAACAGGGCAACTACTACTATACTTACCGCAGCTATAATCATACTATCCATTGTTTATTTTTTTCTTATCGTAATAATTTCTGAAATTCAAATACAGGTAACGGTTTTGCAAAATGATATCCTTGCATATAATCACATCCGTAAGACGCTATCATATCTACCATTTTTTTGTTTTCTATACCTTCTACTACAATTTTCATACCTAAAGTATGTGCCAATTCTATGATCGCTTTTACAATTCTTTGATCTTCCTCATTGGTCAATATATAATCGACCAAACTCTTATCAATTTTTAAATTATCTGCAGGAAATTTTTTCAAATATCCAAAAGAAGTATATCCTGTACCAAAATCATCCAGAGAGATCCCTACTCCCAGTTTTTTTAATGCAAGGAAATGCCTAACCGTTTCAGCTTCATTGATCATGGCAACCCCTTCTGTAATTTCAAACTTAAGTAATTCAGGATTGATCTGATGCTCTCCCAGCTTTCTTTCAACATGTTGTACAAATTCACCCGTGTTGATCTCTACCATAGACACGTTAATTGAAACTTCTATCTGTTTAAATTTAAAGAGCTCCCAGCGTTTTTGCTGCTTAAGCACTTCTTCAAGTACATACTGGCCTAATTTAACGATAAAACCTGTTTTTTCCATAAGATAAATAAATACATCAGGAGGAATCAAACCATACTGAGGATGTTTCCATCTGATAAGTGCCTCTGCTGCTACGATTTCCTTGGTTTCTACTTGAATAATAGGCTGATAGTAGACTTCAAAATCACCATTATTCAAAGCCCCCTGCATATCATTATGTAATCTCAATTCATCATAGTTACTGGTAGATTCTTCTGGGATGAAAATATGAATCTTCCCATCACCCTCCTGCTCTGCTTTAGCCAATGCTCTATAGGCATAATCAAGTAATTTACGTATGCTCCCACTGTCTGGATATATGGATATCCCCGCTGAAACAGTTAAATGTAAATTGACATCTTCCATCTTGTAAAATGATGCCAGTCTAGTTTGAATATCTTTTACAAATGTTTTTGCTTCTTCCATGGAGTGTAAATTTGTTACCGTAAGTAAAAAGTGATTATCAAAAGTATGATAAACGGATATATTTAAATTGATTCCTACTGTCTCTAAATGTCTGGCGAATTTTTTCAGTACATCATTCGCTTGCTCGTACCCTATAATAGACCTCAACATTGAAAAGTTATCTAAATGCATCAGCATAAGTGCCAGTTTATTTTTTTCTAAATGGGCTTTTGAAAAAAATGCTGGCAGATCCTGATAAGCCTGCAATTGGTTTGGTAAATTAGTAAGTTGATGTCTGAAATGTAAATTGGAACGTTCTATTTCTTTACTTAGATCCTGTATGGTAACCACATGACATATCTCTTCGTTAGAGCTACTCATAAGGATGGTATCCATATAAAAATTAATAGGTATTTTGTCACCCTCTGAAAGTTTAAGGTTGGAATTGGGATAGGAAAGGACAGTATCATCCAAGTTGATACTATGCTCCTTAATCAATGTGTCTAATACTATCCAGTCCTTTTTCACTTTGATCTCTGCTATAGTATCTAGCTGCTGTGATAAAAAATGATTATTAAACTGCAACAGTCTTACCATAGAATCATTCGCATACAAGACTTCATTTTTAGCAGAAAGTATCATGATCGCATCTTCAGAGATATCACATGTTTTCTGAAAAATCTTTACATTGTTCTCAACCGTTTTTGTAAGTTTCTTTTTTTCTTTATTAAGAGAATAGATAGTCAGTAAAAAAATAATAATTGTGAGACATACCGTAAGTAATAGAAATTCTATTTGTGTCAGTTGCGTTAGCTTTTCAAAGAGAGACTCCATTATACAACCTTGTTATTATTGGTTTTTATTATATCATAGCTCTGTTAAAACTCATGTTTTATGTAAACAGACTGCCTCAATTCGTATGCTAGTATCTTCAAGTATGAATTTCTGATCTACTTCAATGCTACTAAGCTCTACCGTTTTCCCCTCTAGTGATACTTTCCCCCAGCCTTTACGTTGCTGTAATTTGGGATCACTCAT
>JAUVCL010000006.1 GCA_030595845.1 Campylobacterota bacterium | reverse complement strand
AATAGTATTGTCTTCAACACCCAGTTTTTTAACATGGTCTAACATATCACCAACCATATCATCTAACTCTCTCATAGCATCTGCATAAAGAGAAATACCGGTAATGCCTCTATACTCTTTTTTCTGACGTGTCCAAACATGTACACGTGTATAGTTCATCCATACAAAGAAAGGTTTGTCTGCTTTAACAGAACGTTCCATAAAGTCTTTTGCCGCAGCACCAAACTCATAATCCACAGTTTCCATTCTCTTTTTAGTCAATGGACCTGTATCTTCTATTTTTCCATCTGCCTGAGAGTGGATAACTCCACGTGGTCCAAACTTTTTATGAAATTCAGGATCTTTTGGATAATAATATGATTCTGGTTCTTCCTCAGCATTCAAGTGATAAAGATTTCCAAAGAATTCATCAAAACCATGATTTGTTGGTAAATGTTTGTCTTGGTCACCCAAGTGGTTTTTACCAAACTGACCTGTAGCATACCCTTGCTCCTTAAGAAGATCACCAATAGTTGGTGCCCAGTCAGGGATACCATGTTCGCTCCCTGGCATACCAATAGTAAGTAATCCCGTTCTAAATGGATGTTCTCCAAGTATAAACGAAGAACGTCCCGCAGTACATGAATTTTGAGCATACATATCTGTAAACAGCGCACCCTCTTTTGCGATACTATCTATATTAGGTGTTTTATACCCCATCATACCCTGATTGGTAGCAGAGATATTCCAATACCCGATATCATCACCCCACATTACTAATATGTTTGGTTTTTTAGCCATAAGCTGTGTTGGAATTACTATAGCAGTAAACCCAAGACTTAAAGCCAAAAGTAATTTTGAACCCATTCTTTTCATCTTCTTTTCCTTTTAAAATTTGAGATACTTAATTATAATGTAATATATTGTCTCAAAAGTGTCATTTTCAAAATTGTTTGAGTAAATGGAAGGAAAGCGTTCCGATAACTAAAAGTTGATATAGAATACAGGTTTTAAAGTCGTCAGCTAACTGCACTAAACAGAAACGATCTTATATCCCTCTCCATAAATATTTTCTATCAGTTCTTCAGGCAGTTTTTTTCTAAGTCTTTTGAGAAGATGACTCAGTGAATTATAAGAGAGTTCATTCTCTTCAAATCCCCATATTAAATTTGTAATACGCTCAAGATTCACAACCTTATTGACCTGTTGCACCATAAACTCAAGAAATATTCCCTCACGTTTGGTTAAAGGGATGATTGTATCGTTATGACAAAGTATCTTCTCTTCTTTTTTCCATATATAGCCATTGTTAAGCAGTATGATATTGTCAGCATCATTGTTCTTTTCATACTTTTCTGCCATTTTTTCAAAAAGAGAAAGTAGCTTTTTTTGCGGTACAGGCTTTATCAAATACTCAGACAAACCCAATGTAATGGCTTTTAGTAATTTGACTTGGTCAGAGTATGCACTCAATACAACAATAGGTGTATGTTTATCACTTTTCCTGACAAGTTCTACCACTTCCAAACCATCTATTTTTGGAATGTTAATATCTACCAACATCATATCAGGAGAGAGTTCTTCATACTTTTGGAGTGCTTGTAAGCCATCTACAGCCTCATAGACTTCCTTAAACTTAGCGCTAAGGATACGTACAAACTGTGCACGTAAGGCATCATCATCTTCGACATACAGGAGTGTTAATTCACATAATCTACTCATGTTTTTCCTTAGCAAGTGTTATTAAAACTTCTGATCCACCATCTTTACTGGAGATGATGAGTCTTCCACCCATATTTTTTTCAATGATCATCTTGGAAATGTACAGTCCAAGCCCAGTACCACCATTTTGCTCTTTGGTTGTAAAGTAAGGTTCAAATACTTTATCTAACGTCTCATCATCGATGCCTCCGGCATTATCGATAATTTTAATATACCCTTTTGAATCATCCGTAAAAAGTACTATTTTGATGCTGGGATTATTAATCTTATTATCTAAAATGGCATCTTTGGCATTACTTATGAGGCTCAAAATAACCTGTTGAAATTCACTCGGGTAACCAAGAACAGTAAAGCTCTCACCCTCTTTTGTCATTGTAATGCCATTTTCTTCCAGTTGATTGAGTTTAAGATCAGAAACTGATTTTATCTTATCCATCACATCAAAAAGTCTTTTCTCTTTATCTATCTTATAAAAATTTTGAAAATCATCAATAGTTTGAGACATGTATTGAATAATCTCACTGTTCTTTTTTATGAACTGTTTTAAAAAATCCTTATCAATCTTTTGCTCTTTATAATCTTCTTCAAGCATTTCAACGTTTATATGTAAGGTACTAAGCGGTCGTCTCCATTGATGGGCAATAGAACCTATCATCTCACCCATGGCTGCGAGTTTTGTTTTTTCTAGAAGCATGGCATCTTTGTAGTGTATCTCTTGTATTTTTGAAAAAATTTCTTTTTCTAAATTGTCGTTAAACCATCGTAGTTCTTTCTCTGCAACTTGACGTTTATTTACTTCTCTTAAAAGCTTTCTAACCCAATACAAACTCACAAACAAAACAATCAAAAAAACAGAGACTATCTGTATCAACAACGTGTAGTCAAAAGCATTTTCAACCCGTACTGCTATCCAATCATGGATGATATTTCTAATCTCTTGTGCTTCTATTTCATCAATAGCTTTATTGACTATATTTAAAAGTATTACATCATCTTTATGTACACCTATACTTGCAGTTAGAGGGGTTTTATTAACTCTGCCCATAATTTTTAGTTCATTGCTATAAAGGTTGAGAATATGATATGCAAGTGTGTAGGTATCATCTACATAGCCAAACACTTTACCCTCTGCAACCAACTGAAGACCTTCTTGAATGGAGTCAACCGTCACAAAAACAAGGTTTGGGAATTTCTGCTTCATGTATTGCTTGACGCTTATTTGTCCTTTTAGAAAAGATACTTTTTTAAGCGCTTGATTATCCATCTCATAAAATGGTGATTCATTCATTTTTGTGGCAATTCCGATAAACCCTTCTAATATCTTTTTACTTGGTTTTAAATGCTTGTGCCGGTTTGGTGCAGTAATAATCATCGCTGCAATATCAACTTTTTTCTCTTTACTGAGCCCAATACACTCTTTCCATGTTTTCACAGGTATATAACGCATAGGGATAGGTATCTTTTTTTCTATTAAAGACATAATTTCTGGCAATATACCAACATTTTTCTTATCTATATAACCAAAGAGAGGTAAACCTTTAGGACTAAAACAAAGCGTAATCTCCTGCTTTTTCTTCAAATACTCCGCTTCATCTTGTATTGTTATGATGTTTTCATGTCCATGTAAAAAAACAGTGATAATAAAAAATAAAAAAGATTGTTTGACTGTCATAGTTTTGATTCTATCAGAATAACTTTTAAGTAAGTATTTCTATTTGATGTGAGAAGAGTATGTATAGATGCATAAATATATTTATGCATCTATACTACATAGCACTAAAGTACAGATTTAATCGCAGTTTTTGCCATATCTGTCACAAATATGGCAAATTTCTTATGCTTCAATATCTAAAAGTGAAAAACGACCCCTACTTTTGGACCATACATATCAAGATCTTTGATCAGTCTTGAATCATCTTTTTCATAATGGATGTAACGATAGGTTGCCAAAACATCTCCCCAACCAAACCGATACCCGATACTTGCCTCTCCCTGCCAAGTAAGTTCTGAATCCCCTGCTCCTATATCAACTAGATAAGGTACATACCAATTTTCACTAAGGTCAACATGTCCTTTAACCCCAATCACGCCATCATAAAATTCTTGAAATACCCCTATGGAGGGTAATCTCAGAAAAGACACATCCACATCTAAAGAGAGATACCTCACCCCTGCGATCATATCCATACTGCTGCTTCCTGTTTCAAAAATGTTGTATCCTCCATACGCACCCACAACCCATGTATCAAGTTCCTGTTCAGAAGCAACCGGTACTCTACCATTCAACAAAGAGGCATTTTGAGAATCTGACATCTTCAAATAAATAGCATCTATTAAAAATGACCATTTATTTTTTCTTGCTTCATAAGACCCCATAAAAACCATATCGAGCTTATCTACGAATGAAGACTCTACCTCTTCATCCGGATCATTACCGTCACCAGGGATCGTATAATTCGTTGTTCCGTCAAAACTAGGCAACCATCCATAAATAGTAAGACTATGTTTCCAGCTATTGTTTTCTTCTGTAGGCACAGGTGCCATTACTATATCTTCCGTTACAGGAGCAATATCTCCACCGGAAATCGCCAAGGTACAGGTCAATAAAGTACCCATTATTATTTTTTGCATTCATTCTCCTTTGAGTTCATTCGATTTATTATAATAAAATATAGTGTCGTAAAATTGTCACTTTCGTTACATACTTTAAAATTAATATTTGAAAGTTATATTTTACAATAAGAAATCAAAAATACCCATGAAGTATTTTATTAGGTAACTCATCTACTAAAAATTGGTGATTGATGTGTGTTATTGGGAGTCTTTATGGTGGAGCATAACGGGATCGAACCGATGACCTCTTCGCTGCCAGCGAAGCGCTCTCCCAGCTGAGCTAATGCCCCATAAGTATGGATAGGAAATAGAATTTTATCACAAGATAGGTAATAGTTCGCCTATCTTGATAGATAGTTTACGAACGCTCTGTTATTTCAAGAAGGTGATAACCAAACTGTGTTTGTACAGGACCGTGTACCACACCTACCTCATCATTAAACACAACTTTATCAAATTCTGGAACCATTTGACCTTGCCCAAATGTACCTAAGTCGCCACCTTGTGCCCCTGATGGACAGCTAGAGTTCTCTTTTGCAGCTTGTTCAAAAGTGATCTCACCTGCATTTATTTTCTCTTTTAGTTCCTTACAGAACGCCTCATCTTTTACCAATATATGTCTTGCTGATGCTGATGCCATTGTTTTTCCTTCTAAAGTGAGGGGTCATATGCGACCAATTCACCTTTTTTTAGTCTTGGTAGTATATCCATTTTTATCTTTTTGAGCAAAAACATTTTTTTATCTGCTGCGATCGTAGTATCTTTAAGGATAATTTTTAATTTTGCCATATAGTGTATAGTTAAGATCTGCAGTAAAGTCTTGTTCAGTTCAGCCTCATCCATCACTTCGTACCCTTCATCTATACTCAACCCAACTAAACCCGGATGGTCATTTTGCCCGTTAATAAGGGCAGAAAAAAGTGCCTCATACCCACCAAACATATGAATATCTATGACAGCGAGCACATTGTCGATGAGTGCGGGTTTCTCAATGAGTGTTTTTAAGATACTCAGTTGTGCCACATCATCTCTTTTTTGAGTGAAGTTTTCTCTTGCTCGGGAAGGTTGCGTTTCTTTTCCAAAAAAGGAAGGAGAAAGTCCAAGCAGTGTCGCAGCCGTAGGGATATATGCATCTTTTATGATGGGGCTCAGCGTATCAAGATACTGTTTTGTCGCGCCAAATGCCGCTTCTTTTGCTCTAGGGTCATGCAGATCATACATAGAAACAATTTTCTCCAACACAAAAGGAATGAGTGGCTTAGCCTCTCTAAGTAACTTTGCAACTGCTTCACTTTGCCCCTTTGCAATGAGATCTGCAGGGTCTTGTCCGTCAGGAAAAAGTACAACCCCTCCGTCAAATCCGGCAACCGATAACATTTGAGAGGCTTTAAGTGCTGCAGCAACCCCTGCTTTGTCACCATCATAAGCAAGGATGACTTTAGGGTCCCCTTTCCTGAGCATAGGCAGATGTTCTGTGGTCAACGCTGTTCCCATCCCTGCCACTGCTTCTTTAAAGCCTGCCTGATGAAACATCACTACATCCAGGTAACCTTCACAAATAATGATCTTTTTGTTTTTATAAATGCTCTCTTTAGCCAAATGGTATCCATACAAAAGACGAGACTTGTTAAAAAGTTTTGTTTGGGGTGAGTTAATGTACTTTGCCGGATGGTTAGTGATCGTTCTGCCACCAAAACCAACAACTGATGCTGAAGCAGAATAGATAGGAAAAGTAATTCGCTCTACCAAACGTGCATAATAGCCCTGTCCATTCTCACTCTGAGCGATAATACCTGCTTCTGCCGCTTTAGGCAAAGGAAGCAAGGCACTTTGCAAAAACTGCATGACCTGTGCTCCGCCTGGTACATAACCTATCTCAAAGGTTTCAATAGAATTTTGAGAAACACCCCTGTCAAGTAAGTACTGTTTTGCTGTACTGTTTTGATTGAGATTTTTTACATACCATTGTCCAATGGCTTCAAGTACTCTTTTTGCGTCAGAGTAATCAGAACTTCCTTTAGTGTAAGTGAGAGAGAAGTTATTCATGGAAGCGAGTTTTTCTATGGATTCAGGGTAAGAGAGTTTTTCCAATTCCATCACAAATTTAATACTGTCTCCCCCTACGCCACAATTCCCTACAATAAAGTTTTTAGTTAAAAAAGTATGTGTTTCATCTGCCACAGTAATATCATAAACGAACTCTTCTTTTTTTGCATTTTCTATCTCTTTCAATCTCATAAAAAGATATTCGGTGTTATGAATTGTTTCAAAAAATCCTTTTAATGACTCTCTTTTATGAAATAACAGTGTATACACTATTTTATGCCCTAATCCTGTTTTATCAATTTTCTCATCTTCAATATAGAGAGAAGGTATTTTTTTAATGAAATCGCAAGATCCATCATGAGCTGAGAGAGCGCTTTACTAATTGTTTTATAAGTACGACGACTATGACAACCATCACCATCCATTAGACCATCAAAAAGCCCTTCTCTATACTCTAAACATAGGTAATTAAAAAAATATGGGTATCTTTTTTTATCTGCTCCTTTAGCAAATAAAGCGCTAAATATATATTCCATATTTGTACTTGAACACGTGACTTCAAGGGAGTTTTCTCTGTTTTTTGGGAAAAAGAGAGAAGCCTCTTTATCAAAAACTCTTTTGATGATTGCAATAATCTTCTTCGCATACCCTTCCTCTTTTCGACTTAAGGAAAATTTGATACCTCCGCGATACGTACTCCCCTCAGCAACATACATACCAAAAAGCCACATGAGTTCTTTTGATAATAATAGGGAATCCAATTTTGGCACATTCGGACCAAAATTATTTTTTTTCCAATATTCAGACACATCTAATATCGTATCCTCTCTAATCTCTCTATCAACTGGATAAAGAACATAATCTCCCCTTTGAACCTCTTCTGCAAATATTACTTGCGTTTTTAGATTATCAGTGCTGTATTGTTGATGCTTTTTGATACGGCCATAAAACTTTAAAGGACGAGATTTTTCTACTCTAATATAAGGTAAGTGCTCTAGTACATTCTCTTTTTTTACAACTATCATATCATGGTTTTTTGTAAAGTATGACCAATTGTCTATGAGGTCTGTTTTGAATTTCAGCATGCCATATTGTGGTTTATGCTTAAGTACTTCAATCACTTTAGTTTCTTTACCGTTTGAGGCAAATACTATATCATCTATTGATATTTCCGATATAGGTTTTAATCCCTTTATTGTACGTATCTCTTCATGCGGTGCTAAACAGCCAAAACAATGGTATATCTGCTTAGAAGGGCTTACCACAAAAGAAGGGGTTTTTTCCCCATGAAAAGGACAGTTTGCTTTGTAATTTGCACCGGCTTTACGCAACTCTATAAAGCTACCTACTACATCTACTATATCTATACTGCTTTTAAGAGATTCTATCGAGGCATTATCTATCATAGAAGAATTATATCTAATTAGATATAATCTACATATAAAATCTAAAGGACTATTTTGGAATCTATATTACCCGCATATGATGACCCGCTTTTTAGTATTTTACTTATTATTGTTATTGGTCTCATTGTGGCACTTGTTACCTATGGATGGGGTGTTTACGCACAACAGAAAGAAGAAGGGAAACTCCTTAACTTTTTAGAAAAATTTGACACTTCTGAATGTGCACTAAACACATCTGACATGCCTTATGAACCCAATATGCTCAAACCCCTTACCCTCCTTGCAAAAGCATTTGAAAATTCAGGGGAGTACCATAAATCCATTAACCTCTACCTTTATCTTATCAAACATGTTAATCAGAACCAAGGGGAACTTGAATTGATGGAGCGATTAGGGAACACCTATCTTCATGCTGGTTTTCTTGAACGTTCAAAATCTATCTATACAGAGATATTAAGAAGAAAGCCTCGTAACGTCAAAGTGCTTTATGAACTTGCTGTCGTGTATGAGACCATGCAAAAATATGGGAAGGCCAAAGAGGTACTCGAACCGCTTAAGATGCTTGGGGAAGAGACCTGTTCACTTGAAACATTTCTTGATTTTTCACTCTTGCTGGCTGACACTACCTTGTCAGTGGACAGTAAAGTACTTAAACTGAAAGAAATTTTGAAAAAAGAGCCAGATCTTTATAGACAGATCGTTACCGCACTCTTACGACTTGACACAAAAAGTGCTTGGGAGATCATCGATCCTGCACGTATCAAAGAGCTTATTGACATCCTTTGGTTCTTACCAAATTCACAACTCGATTTAGATATAATTCACTCAAATAAACAGCTTAAAACGCTGTACTATGCAAAAGGTTATCTACAAGAGTCTACGATTGAAAGTGGTATCTTCAGTCTGGACATGTTAGCCACAGCAAGACAAAATGGCTTTGAAGAGGGAGACCTTGTTTTCTCTTATCTTTGTCAAAAATGTAAACAGAGTTTTCCTGTTTCTTTTAAACGCTGTCCTCATTGTATGGCAATAAATTCTGTTAAAGTTGAGGAAAAAATTGCAAAATCAAGCCCGCAAACAAATTACTCTTTACTCTGATGGCTCCAGCCTGGGGAACCCCGGTCCCGGTGGATATGGTGGGATCTTGGAGTTTAAAGGTAAGCGTAAAGAGTACTCTGGTGCTGAAATACATACCACCAATAACCGTATGGAACTCCAGGGTGTCATAGAGGGACTTAAACTGCTTAAAGAACCTTGTGATGTTGAAGTGATCTCAGACAGCTCGTATGTCGTAAAGGCCATTAACGAATGGTTGGAAGGCTGGGTACGTAAAAACTTTAAAAAAGTAAAGAATGTAGACCTTTGGGAAGCCTACCTTGAAGCATCTACCCTACATCATGTACATGGCACATGGGTAAGAGGTCATAATGGTCACCCCGAAAATGAGCGTTGTGATGAACTGGCCAGAAATGAAGCAGAACAAATTAAATTAACACTGTAGGGGCAGACCTCTGTGTCTGCCCAAAGGTACACACAGGTGTATCCCTACAACAAACCAAACAAAAAAGGAATCATAATGAATGACTACAGTCAATTAGAAAAACGACTGAACTATACCTTTAAAAATAAGCAATTGATTATTGAGGCTTTGACACATAAAAGTGACAAAAAGCCTTACAATAATGAGCGGCTTGAATTTTTGGGAGATGCGGTGCTTGACCTTATAGTCGGCGAATACCTTTTTACTAAATTTCCAAAGTCAGATGAAGGCATCTTATCTAAAATACGTGCTTCGCTTGTCAATGAAAGTGGGTTTACCCTGTTAGCCCGACAGATTGATCTTGGATCCTATATATTTCTCTCGCTTGCAGAAGAGAACAATAATGGAAGAGACAAACCTTCCCTGCTTTCCAACGCTTTTGAGGCTATCATCGGTGCTATCTACCTTGAAGCCGGACTGAATGTATCCAAAGACATTGCCATTAAACTACTTGAAGAGTGTCACCCTAAGATTGATCTTGATTCACTCTCTAAAGATTACAAAACTGCTTTACAGGAACTCACGCAGGCAACACATGGTGTTACTCCTCTGTATGAAATGATAGGTTCTTCCGGTCCTGACCATAAAAAAGAGTTTGAGATCGCTATTATTTTAAATGATAAGATGATTGCCAAGGCAAAAGGTAAAAGTAAAAAAGAAGCACAACAGAAAGCAGCCAAACTTGCATTAAAGGAATTAAAATAATGAATACCTTTGGAAAAAAACTCACCCTAACAACATTTGGTGAATCACATGGAAAAGCACTGGGATGTATACTTGACGGTGTCCCTGCAGGACTTGTCATAGACGAAGCGTTTATACAATCCGAACTTGACAGAAGAAAACCTGGGAAATCCAAGCTTGAAACAGGACGTAAAGAAGATGATAAATTTGAAATACTCTCTGGTACCTTTGAAGGGCTAAGTACAGGAACACCCATTGCCATGGTGATCTTCAATACCAATCAAAAATCTAAAGACTATGAAAATGTCAAAGATCTTTTTCGTCCCGGACATGCAGACTTTACCTACTTTCACAAATATGGTCTCAGAGACTATCGTGGTGGCGGACGTTCTTCTGCACGTGAAACTGCTGCCAGGGTAGCAGGCGGAGCCATAGCTAAACTCATATTAAAAGAGTTGGGAATCAGCATCCAAAGTGGTCTATGTGAAGTAGACGGGATCAAGGGAGAGCAGCAAGACTTTGAACACGCAAAAGGTTCTAAAATGTATGCACTGGACCCCAATATGGAAGCGGTGCAGGAAGAAGCGATCTTAACAGCCAAAGCAAACCATGACTCTGTCGGTGGTGTCGTACTCACTACGGCGACTGGTGTTCCTATTGGACTGGGTGAACCACTCTACTACAAACTCGATGCCATACTTGCAGAAGCCATGATGGGCATTAATGCAGCCAAAGCCGTTGAGATCGGAGATGGGGTAGCTTCTACACATCTTAAAGGAAGTGAAAATAACGATGAGATCACTTTAAACGGTTTTACCTCTAATCATTCAGGTGGTATGCTTGGAGGTATTTCCAATGGTGATACAATTATTGTCAAAACACACTTTAAGCCTACTCCTTCCATCTTTCAAGAGCAAGATACGATCACAACCCATGATGAAGAGGTAAAATGTAACCTAAAAGGTAGACATGACCCTTGTGTAGCCATCAGAGGTGCAGTGGTATGTGAAGCAATGATGGCACTTACACTGGCAGATATGACACTACTGAACATGGGTAAAAAAATGTCACATTTAACAGATATTTACAAAGGATAACCCCATGAAGAAATTAGGATTAGCAATAGTAAGTATTGTCATCATTGCAGCGCTCTACTATTTCAATACAGGATCTGAGCAACTTCGAATTGAGATGAAAGCACAGGTAAACAAAGAACTTGCATCACTTCAAACACAGGGCTTTTCTGTCCAAGCCAGAGAGGTAGCTGAAAAAAAAGAGCATTTTGTCATTTCATTTGATGAGCCTGAAAAAATATCTGCTTACTTTACGCAACATGGTACACAACTTAGCGTGGAAGATGCAAGGGTATTTAAAGGCCTAAAGATTGCTGTTGACCTTCACTATCTCGCCGATACATACAGTGGTATTTCTTTTGATCTTTATCCCCTGTCTTTGCCTGATAGCATCACCTCCAGTGCAACGACGCCGGAAGATAAAAAAATCTTGACACAAATTCAACAGATGTTAGACAAAAAGACTTTTCTTATCCACTGCGATATCAATAAGCTTGGTACAGGTTTCAAAGGCTATATGAAAGATATCGATGAAGTCTTAAAGAGTGATACTACTGTTAAAATGGTACTTTCCAAACTTGAATTTTCTGGCGACATTAAAGATGACAAAATACAAAGTATACAGCAGACACTTCAATCCATGCATATTGCTACAGATGATACATTTAACGTTACGGTGACGGGGATCAAAAGTAACTACCGCATCACTGGGGCTACCCTTTATGACTACATGACAGACTACAGTATAGAAAAAATTACTATGCAGGAGAAGGATAGCATGATGTTTGTGGCCGATCATTTTGAAGCTATGTCAAACTCTACAGTAAAGAATTCACTTGCAAATACTACGCTAAAAACAAAAACAAAAAATATTCTCTTCAGTAACAAAGACAATAAAGTCATCTTAGATACCCTCCTCTTGGATATGAAAGCAAAGAACTTAAACATGAAGGCACTTGATGCGCTTGGTAAAATGGATGCGAGCAATGAAGAAGAGATCAATGATGCACTGCAGAAACTTATATCTAAGGGTATACAGTTAGAGATCCCAGAATTCTCAATAGCCAATATAGAAAACCTTGGTCAAAAAATGGGAGGATTTCACCTAAGTACCAAGCTTCATATAAATAAATCACTCAACATATCAGCCCTTGAACAAAACCCTCTGCTTGCGCTCAATGCATTTAATGCAAACCTGGATCTCAGCCTCTCAAAAGAACTTTATACCTTCATAAGACAACAGCCTCAGGCAGTCATGTTAATGATGCTTTTTCACCCTAAAGATGTCAAGGGTAAAAAGGTCTATACCGTAGAGTTAAAAGATGGCAGACTTAACGTCAATGGCTCACCGGTAATGTAAAATTTAATCCAGTCCTTTTACACGAAACGTTTTTCTGTGTATAGGGCACCTGCCATACTTGATCAATGCCTCCATATGGGCTTTGGTCCCATACCCCTTGTGTTTTTCAAACCCATACTCCGGATACAACTTAGCCATCTCAACTATCTCTCTGTCATGAGTTACCTTAGCCAATATACTTGCTGCAGAAACTTCTGCCACCTTGCTATCTGCTTTTACCATCGTTGTAATATTTTCAACGCCAAAAGTACTGTTACCATCAAATAAATAGTCAACATTTTGTAAATGGTTCTGTATACTTTGTAAACCCTGATGTAAACATTTGGAGATACCAAGTTCATCCACTTCCTGAGCAGAAAAAGAGACAATGTGATAGTCAGAGTTTTCCATGACAAGTGGATACAAGGTTTCACGTTTTTTCTCTGTCAGCTTCTTAGAGTCCATCAAGCCTTCTACATGTTTTTTAAGTACTACCCCTGCTATTACCAAAGAACCTGCTAATGGGCCTCGTCCTGCTTCGTCTATGCCGCATAGTTGTTTATTCATTATCTCTATCTCCGTAGGGTGCGTTTGCCAACGCACCTTTTATTTGCATGAAGAAAATATCTGTTTTGTTGTTTAAATTTGTGGTGCGTTGGCAAACGCACCCTACAAGAGCTTTCACATTAAACCGAACACTTTTGCCAAACCTTGTTCATCTCCATAAAAATATTCTTCAAGCAAAGGTTTAATTGATGTTAAATAAATTATAACCTATTTCCGATAAGCACCTTCACGGGACTTCACGGAAAGAACCAATATAACCAATACGTCATTTTCTTTTTTATAGATCACCCTATATCTTCGTAGTTTCAATCTATAAAGTGTTGATTCTTCACCTTGGAGCTTTTTTATCTTTCCTGTTTTTAAAAGCTCCTGTTCATATGCACTGTTAAATGCAGATACAAAGGTGTAAAGTGATTCTTTTATAAACCCGATGTCTACTTTTGAGATATGTTTAAAATCTTTTTTAACACTGGATTTAAAAGAGAGTGTATACAACTTTTATACACCTAGTTCTTTAAAGAATTCATCTGCAGGTATGTTCTTCTCTTGCAAACGTTTTTCTGCTTGTTTCAAATCATTCATATCCATATACATCTCTAGTGCTTCTGTAACTATGGCTGTTTTCTTTTTACCTAACTCTTTTGCTAAACCATCTAACTCATCTAACAATGTCAAAGGTAATGTAAATGTCGTTGGTTTTACTGTTTTATACATCTAAAACTCCTTTATATTGTTAATTATATTGTTAATTATATTTATTGTCAAGCTTACTCCAAAACCAACACTTCCAAAAACGCCTTACCATACCGCTCAAATTTCACTTCACCTATACCATGTACTGCTAACATTTCTTCTTTGTCTTGAGGCTGTTTATTGCTCAAGTCTTTTAGGGTTTTGTCGGAAAATACAATGTAAGGTGGAATGCCTTTTTGGGAAGCGATCTGTGTCCGTAGATCTCGTAACTTATCATAGATATCCACATCATAGTCATCGAAATACGTCACTTTCTTTTTAGTCTCTGCTTTTTGGACGGTCAGTCTCTCTTTTTTGAGGTCTATAGTATGTGCACCCTTTATAACTTCTATCCCAAATGCTGTCAGCTTGTAGACTTTGAACTCACCTATCTCAACCGCACCTAACTCTAAAAGTTTATCACCTATAGTCAGCCATTGGTTTTTAGAGTACTCCTCTCCTATGCCATAGACGGAAAGAGTGTCATGACCATTTTGTAATACACGTTGTTCTTTACTTCCCTTGAGTACATCTATCACATAATGTAAACCAAAATTCTGCTCTGTTCTAAATATGGTAGAAAGTAACATACGTGCCGCAGTAGTAATGTCAACTTTTTCACTTGCAGGTGCCGTACAGTTATCACATTTATCACCACAAGCCTTTATACGGTCATCAAAATAGGCAGCAACACTTTGATGTCTGCAGTTTTCAGAGTTGGCAAAACGTACCATACTGTCAAGCTTGTTAAAGGCATGTTGTTTATAGGGTGTTTCAGGGAGGTCTTCTATAAAGCTCTTTTGCTGCACAATGTCCTGTGCAGAGAAAAGTAAAAGCGTTTCAGACTCCACTCCGTCTCTCCCTGCTCGTCCTATCTCCTGATAAAAGTTCTCCAGTGTCTTGGGCATGGTCATATGTACCACAAAACGGATGTTAGACTTGTCTATCCCCATCCCAAATGCAATGGTGGCCACAACGATCTGTACCCTATCTGCCACAAAATCTGCATAGGTACTGTTTTTCTCTTCGGTAGGAAGCCCTGCATGATATGCTTTGGCTTCTATACCTTTTGTCTGTAAAAAATGTGCTATAGCTTCTGTGGATTTACGTGAAAGTGTATAAATGATGCCAGACTCACCCTTGTGCAGTTTTAAAAACTCAATGAGTTGGGCACGTCCGTCTTTGATACGATGTCTAGCATGGATCATCAAATTCTCACGGAACAAAGAACCTCTCACTCTTTTGGGTGACTGCAAGCCTAAATTGGAAGCAATGTCACTTTCAACTGCATGTGTAGCCGTAGCTGTAAACGCAGCGATAGGGGTCGTAGAGAACTGTTCTTTGAGCAAAGAAAGCCGTCTGTAGTTTTCCCTGAATTCATGTCCCCATTCACTCACACAGTGTGCTTCATCTATAACAAAAAAGTTGATAGGCAGTTGATGCAGGAGATTTAAAAAATACGCATTGGTCAGACGTTCTGGTGCGACATAAAGCAGTTTTATCTCACCATGACGTAACTGTGCTTCTATCTCCTGGCTCTCCTCAAGGGTTTGCATGGAAGAGAGCATCGCAGCAGAAATATCATTTTCCTGAAGGGCAACCACTTGGTCATGCATCAATGCCAGTAAAGGGGAGACAACAACCGTAATACCCTCCATGAGAAGTGTAGGGAGTTGATAGCAGAGTGATTTTCCTCCTCCCGTAGGAAGGATCATCAATACATCCTGTTTATCCAAGATAGCATCTACCACTTCTTCCTGTAAAGGTCTAAATGCGCTGTGTCCAAAATAGTGTTCAAGAGTTTCTAATTTATTCATACGGGAAGTGTATCGTTTCTTACATCAAATAGAGTGAAAATATGTCATATTGACATATTTTTATGAGAATTTATACCCTACTCCCCACACAGGATGAAAATAATTCTCTTCATTTTTCGGATCAATTTTATTTTTAAGTCGATTGATGGCAACATTGATAGCATTGTCATTCACACCCTCACCGTTAGATGGCCACACTTCATCACGAAGGAAATCTCTTGTGAGCGGTTTATTGATATGTCTGATAAATGTATGCAAAAGATTAAATTCGAGATTAGTGAGGGAAACGGACTCCCCCTCTATATAGAGATCTTTTTTGACCACATCAATGGTCAGTGCTTTATGTTTAATACGTTCCTGTTTGACTAAGACACCTGAACGTTTAAGCAAGGCTTTGACTCTAAGTGTCAAGACTTTTGGGCTAAACGGTTTAGAGATATAATCATCACCGCCCCGATCATACCCTTCTTCCAATTCAGATTCCTGATCTTTGGCTGTAAGAAAAATAATAGGAATATCGTAACCTATTTCACGTAGATAGGCAACAAATTCACTGCCTTCCATCCCAGGTAAATTACGATCAACGATCAGCAAAGAAGGAGTCTCTTCTTCTAGGAACTGTTCCACATTTTCAGTGGAAAGAAAACCTGTAACGGCGTAGCCCTCTTTAACCAAATGATACTCTACGAGCTCTAAGATATCTTCTTCATCTTCGATCACTACGATTTCAATGGCAGGGCTTATATTTTCTTTTTGCATCCGCGGATTATATCACAGATGGATAAAGTACCTCATTTGGGGTTAAAGTTTTCCTCCGATACGGGCGAACATCAGTCTTGAAACAATATCTTCCAAACGATCAACGATCTTCAGGTTCTTTCTGATGTATTTCAATAAATTGATATACTCTTCATTCAGCTGATGATTTTGATGCATCATTTGCAAGACATCTTTTTCTATCACCGTATAGATATCATCCGTCTTAGAGTATTCCACCGCGATCTTCGCAGCGAGGTCTTGTATCTTATCTCTATCTTCTGTCTCATTGATCATCTCTATAGTATATTCCAGTGCATTAATAGTACAGCGGTTGATAGAGAGTGATTCTTTGATGATACGTTTCATATTTTCATTGGTCTCTGGATTACAAATTCCCATATTTTTAATATAATTTTTTTCATTGGTGCCAATACGCTGCAAGGATGACGTGATCTTCAAAAAGGCAACCATCTCTCTCAGATCACTTGCTTCTGGTGTGTACAATGCAAATATTGTCAGGATAAGATTATCTATCTCTTCTACATCATTATTGACCGATTTAAGCGGTACTTTTAGCTGTTCAAAACTTCTTGTATCACACTTTTCAAGTGACTGCAGCGCTAACTTTTGAGAGTTCGTAAGGTTCTCCAGTATCTTTGCTGTTCTTGCTCTTACTTCTGCCAATTTTTCTTCATTTTTACTTAACATATATGATAATCCTTTATCCAAATCTACCGGTGATGTAATCTTCTGTTAACTTCTTTTCAGGGTTCAAGAAAATTTTCTCTGTTGTGTTATACTCTGCCAAGTCGCCCAAATACATAAATGCAGTGTAGTCAGACAAACGGCTTGCCTGCTGCATATTGTGTGTCACGATCATTATGGAAAGCTCTTTTTTTAGTTCTGTAATAAGTTCTTCTATGGCTCCCGTTGAGAGGGGGTCAAGTGCAGAAGTAGGTTCATCAAACAAAATCACTCTTGGTTTGAGTGCCACGGCTCTGGCAATGCAAAGTCTCTGCTGCTGTCCACCACTCAGTCCCAAAGCACTCTCCTTGAGCCTATCTTTGGTCTCTTTCCAAATAGCCGCATCTTTAAGTGCTTTTTCTACATGCCCTTCCAGCTCACTCTTGTTTTTAGTGCCTGAGAGTCTCAGTCCATACGCAACATTGTCAAATATGCTCATAGGAAAAGGGGTAGGCTTTTGAAAGATCATTCCCACTTGCTGACGAAGCTTTATGAAATCATTCTCTTTTTTAAGATCCAAAATATTTTCTTTAGTCCCGTCTTCTTTGTAAAGGTTGATCTTTCCTTCATACTTATTGCCGGGATAAAGGTCATGTATGCGGTTCATCGCTCTGAGCAGTGTAGATTTACCACAGCCACTCGGACCGATCATTGCGGTGATCTTATTTTTCAATACAGGAAGATTGATCTTTCTCAATGAAGGCTCTTCTGCACCAGAATACGTAAATGAAAAATCTTTAATTTCCATTACCAACTTATCTTTTGCCATACTTTACCTTTTTATTTTTTATTTCTTATTGCATATCGACCAATGAGATTGATAAACAATACGATCATAGTTAATATAAATGCAGCTGCCCAAGCCAACTCTCTGCTTTCTGAATCAGGGTAAGTCGCAAGGTTGTAAATACTTACGGTAAGTGACGGGAACTGCTCTGTCAAGTCCATCGTAAAGAACTGGTTATTGGCTGATGTAAAGAGCAATGGAGCCGTTTCACCAATGATCCTTGCAAAAGAGAGTAACACACCTGTGGTAATACCCACTTTGGCTGCCTTCACAACTATTTGTAAGATGATCTTATGTTTGGATCCCCCCAGTGCCATCCCTGCTTCACGAAGTTCCGTAGGTACCAGTGACAACATATTGTCTGTGGTTGAGATGATAATAGGTATCATCATAATAGCCAGCGCAATGATACCTGCCCAACCATTGTAGCCGCCAAACGGATCTACAAACAATGCAAAAACAAAAACACCGATGACGATGGAAGGTGCTGACATCATCACATCAGAAAGATTTCGTATCACAGAAGCCAGTTTAGAACCATGCCCATACTCTCTGAGATAAATACCTGCCATCATGCCAATAGGTACGGCTACGACGGATGCTATGATCGCCATGGTGAACTGACCGACAAGCAGGTTTCTTATGCCCCCCTCTACAAGGTCGTTGGTAAACGTACTCCAGTGGATACTGCTAACCCCTTTATAAGTGAGCGTTGCCAGTATCCAAAAGAGAAAACTTATCCCGATCACTGCCGAGAGTGTTGAAAGTACCAAAACGATTTTATTGAGTATGAGTCTATGCACTACTTAACCTTTCTGCCTAAAAAATAAAATTTAGCTACTGAAATAATGATAAAACTTACCACAAACAAGATCAGTGCCAAGAAATACATTGAACTCATCTCCAAATCTTGTGCTTCTGCAAAATTATTTGCCAAAAGTACCGGTATGGAAGTTGTAGGATCAGTGATACTGCCTGGTATACTCATCACAGAGCCAATAAGGAATGCCACTGCCATGGTCTCACCCAATGCTCTACCCAATGATAAGATGATCGAACCGATGATCCCACCTTTAGAATAAGGCATGATAACGTCTTTGATCACTTCAAACTTTGTCGCACCCATGGCATAGGCTGACTCTTTGAGTACCAATGGGGTAGTATTCATCGCATCTCTGCTGATCGCTGCCATAAAAGGGATAACCATGATCGCAAGTACCATACCCGCGGTAAGTAACCCGACACCATTCCCGCCAAAGACAGACTGAACGATAGGTGCAAAGTAAAAAAGTCCCCACATCCCATAAATGATACTTGGAATAGCCGCAAGTAACTCGATAGCTATAGAAACAGGTTTCCCGATGGTATCTGAAGCAATCTCCGTAAGAAAGATAGCGATTCCCATCGCCAACGGTACGGCGAGAGTCATGGCAATAAGCGTGCTAAGCAGCGTCCCGATGATCGGTATATACCCACCAAAGATACCCCCCTCATCATCCTCATCTGCTTCCCAGGTCTCAGATAAAAGAAAATCAAATCCAAACTCCTGCATGGCTTCCTGCGCATACGTAAAGAGTATGGCAAAAATACCTACAAGAAGAAAAAAGGAGAGTGTTGCTGATAAAAAAGAAAAATTTCTAAAGAGTTTTCCACTCATGGTTTGCCTTCATTTTTATTTGAGCAGGATTGTAGTAAAAGTTGGTAACATTTTGATTACCAATTACAGCCATCGTCCTTTATAACGTATTCAAGGAGATAAGGAGATAGGTGTGTTTTGGAGATGTGCGTAGGGTCGGTAAACTGACCATAATATTCATAAGGTCGGTAAACCGACCCTACATCAAGCATATTAAACGAGCTATTTAATTTTTTTAACTTCCCAGTATGCTCGAATCTCATCTTTTGTCTCTGCAGGAAGTGGCACATAACCAAGTCCTGCTGCCGCTTTATCACCATTGGTATATGCCCAGTCAATGAATGCCGTTACTTTTTTGTTCATCTCTATTTTCTCTGTCGGAAGCAAGATAAATGTAGCCGCAACAATAGGGTACGATGTTGCGCCTGCTGGATCACCGATCACTGCATAGAAATCATTATCTGATGTCCATGTTGCATATTTAGCCGCATCCTGGAATGATGCTACTGTAGGATTAATGAATAACCCCTCTTTGTTCTCTACCTGTGCGGCAGGAAGCCCTAATTTGATCTTATATGAGTACTCAATATACCCAATAGAGTTTTTGATCTGCTGGATGTTTGCTGATACACCTGAGTTAGATTTACCTGCAACTACCTTGTGCGCTTTCCACTTTGGTTTTTTACTTACTTTGAAGTCCGGGTTAATCTTATTTAAAAAGTAGGTGAAGTTAAAAGTTGTACCCGACTTGTCTGCTCTTACTACAGTAGTGATAGGCTCATGCGGAAGTTTAAGACCTTCATTCCCTTTTGTGATCACTGCATCATCCCAATGTGTTGCTTTACCGGTAAAGATCGCATCTACTGCGGCACGAGAAAGTTTAAGCTCTCCGTCTTTTATCCCATCAAGGTTATAAGCAAGCACGATAGACCCTATAACCGATGGGAACATATATAGTTTTGCTTTTGCAAGTTTATCCGCTTTAAGCGGTTTATCTGAACCTGCAAAGTCAACCATTCTTTTTTTGATAGACTTGATACCGTCACCGGAACCTGTTGGAGTATAGTTTACTTTATTGCCTGTAGCTGCAAAATACGCAGAAGTCCAAGCCTTATATACAGGTCCGGGAAAGGATGCCCCTCTACCTTTAAATTCATCAGCAGTTACTGCCGTTAATACTACCGAAGCAACGACTGCTGCTGTTACAAGTTTTTTATATGTCATCTTTGTTTTTCCTTCGAAAATAAGTTATCCGCCCTCTTTGGGTTTTGGATTTGGCGAAGTATAAAATAACTTGGAAACATTTTGATTACAACTCTGTTATCATTTAAAAATATCGTTTTCTACACTATTACGCTATCCGGTAAGTATAGTTGATCTCTTCTATAAAGTATTGATGTACAGCCTTGACTTTCCCATGCTCGTGAAAAAGAGTTTCTACAATATCCCACTCTTCATAAATAACACCCAGTGCCTCTTCTTCCGACAGACTAAAAGTCTTAGCGACTCTTTTTGAGAGTTTTTCTATCTTCTTTTCTGAAATAAACATTTCTTCTTTCATGATGCTTTCCTTATGTGAATAGGTGACTATAAACTAAAGCGATAACATTTGTATAACATGAGAAGGCATCTCTATAAGTAGGGAGTACTATATTGATTTAAAAGAGGAGGTATAAAGTATGAAAATGATTTACTGTGTATCTTGATAAGAGATGCCTGTTAGGAGTATAAAGTAAGTTGGTATCATTTTAGTAACATTTAGCAACCAAGAATAAAGAAGAGGAAGGGAGAAAGTATCTTATGTAAAAGAATTATATGTATGGCAATATACATAGTTCTTGGTTGCTTGTTTGAAGTATAGCAGTCATCAAAAAATTAAATAAGGGCATTTTGAAAATATTCTTGTTTCAAATATGCCTAGTTGCGTTAAAGTAATTTATATCCTACACCCCATACCGGGGCAAAGTATTCTTTTATTGCTTCTGGATCTATCTTCTTTTTTAGTCTATTCATAGCTACATTGATCGTTTTATCATGAAAATTCATACTGTCATCACCCCACACCTCATCACGAAGAAAATCCCGGTCAAGAGGCTGATGTGGATTTTTCACAAAAGTATGAAGCAGTTTAAATTCTAAATTTGTTAATTCTATACAATGGTCAGCAATAGCAAGTTCCCGTTTTTGTAAGTCCAAAATAAGATCTCTGTACTTTACTTTATCTCCAGATGTTGCACCGCTGCGCTTCAAGAGTGCCCCTATACGCAAAAGTAGTTCTTTAGAACTGAAAGGCTTTGTCATATAGTCATCCCCTCCAGAGTTAAACCCTTCTATCAGGTCACTCTCTTTATCTCTTGCAGTAAGAAACATGACAGGCATATCGTAGCCAAGTTCTCTCATTTGTGCTACAAATTCACTGCCTTCTATACCAGGGAGGTTTCTGTCTACGACCATCAAAGCAGGGTTTTCTTCTTCTAGGAACTGTTCCACCTTTTCTGCAGAAAGGAACCCTGTCACAGAGTAACCCTCTTTTTCAAGATGATACTCAAGAAGTTCCAAAATATCCGGTTCGTCTTCTATAACGATAATTTCTATATCTGTATTTTGCATAGTTAGATAATAATATATCTTGATAACATTTTGATTACAGACTAGATGAATCCATGGGTAAGTACATACGAAGAAGATTTAGCAACCAAGATGAATAGTAAAAAGGGGAAGGAGGCTATGATAAAAAGGAAGTAAAGCACATATCTTGGTTGCGTGTTTGTAGTATAGCTATTAGGTAACTTCCAAAGAAGGTCATATTTGAAAAAGTTTCTTTCCAAATATGCCTAGTAGGAAGTATTTTTATACCGCCACACCTTTTAAAATGAAGAAGATAATCGCTGAAAGTATTGCTGCTGCAGGTACGGTGATCACCCATGCCGCTAAGATTTTCTTAACCATACCACGTTTCACATAGTTTTCACGAAGTGTTCTTTTAAGACTTTTTACTTTTTTCTTTTGTGTCTTCAATGCATCCATTAATTCTACCTGTTTCTTATAGTCACCCGCGCTCTCAAGTTCTGACAGTTCTGTTTTCAAGGCATGTTGCTTAGAGACTTCTCGTTGAAGTTTCTCCTGTTTTTCACCCATCTGTTTAGAATCTAACCATTCTCTCAAAAAACCTACACCAAAGATGGCTCCTACAGCAATATGTGTAGAAGAAACCGGCAAGCCAAGCTGAGAGGCGATAACCACGGTAATAGAAGCTGCCATCATAATGGAAAATGCTCTCATCTGATCAAGTTCAGTGATCTCAGAACCTACAGTTTTAATGAGTCTTGGACCAAAAAGTGCAAGACCAATAGAGATACCTAAACCACCCACAACCATCACCCATAAAGGAATGGCAGCTTTAGCAGAAACCCCGTGTGTAGTAAGTGCATCATAGACTGCCGCCAAAGGACCAACTGCATTGGCAACATCATTCGCACCATGCGCAAAAGAAAGAAGCGCTGCTGCAAAGATAAGAGGAATCGTAAAGAGAAGATTGATCGACTCTCTTGTTGCTTCCATACCCACAATTCTTTTTGCGATCTTAGGCTTGACAATAACATAAGTAATGCCTGCACCAATAGCACCAAAAATAAGCGCTACCAATAATGTAGGTTTTTTAGTCTCTGGTAAAAATGTTAAAGTCTCTACGATCACAGGCCACACTTTTTTAAGCCCTTTAAGTGTGAGGTAGGTGATGAATGCCGCAGCCATTACTGCTACCAATATAGGGACTATTTTTTTTGCTGCAGTGAGTTTGTCTTCTTTATACATGATCTGTGATTTTATAATATAAAGGAAGATCGCAGCGATCACACCACCAAGTACAGGAGAGATCACCCATGAAGCAGCGATCTTACCCATTGTACCCCAGGAAACGATAGCAAAACCACCAGCAGCGATACCTCCACCAAGCACACCACCAACGATGGAGTGTGTCGTAGAAACCGGTGCCTTAAGCCATGTCGCAAGGTTTAACCAAAGTGCTGCAGCCAAGAGCGCTGCTGACATGGCATAAACAAATACCATCGGGTCTCCACCAAATGCATCTGGAGAAATAATCCCTTTTTTGATCGTCCCTACGACATCACCACCGGCGATAAGTGCTCCAGCCGCTTCAAAAATAGAAGCAATGAGGATAGCACCACCAATAGTCAGTGCCCCGGAACCCACAGCAGGCCCCACGTTGTTGGCAACATCATTTGCCCCAATGTTCATTGCCATATACGCACCAAAAACTGCTGCTAAAACTAAAAATCCACCATGTGATGCGTCTCCTATAATGCTGGTTGCATAAAAAGCTACAGCTACGGCAAAGCCTGCCCCAATCATCATTTTGAATGTGTTATTCATTGTCTTCCTTCATCGTTAAAATATTGGCGGAAGTATAGAGGAAAAGTATTACAATTTTGTTACCAAATTGTAACCAAATAATGTGAAGGTAAAAAATGGGGTTTTAAGGGAAATAAGATGGGCATATTTGCCCATCTTCAAGAAGTTGTTTTAAAAGTTTAAATGATTACCAGTTTACTTCTGCACTTAACATAAGAGAATCTTGATCTACACCAGCATCTTTAAGATTTCCTTCACCAAGGTAGTTGGCAATGAACTCAACATAGTTGTTGTATTTGTATGTAACACCAGCGATAGCACTTGTTTGTTCACCATATTGTGTATTATCTAATTCAAAATTATCATATCTACCAATAATTTTCCATTTTTCTGCAAATCTAAATTCACCATTCAATGAATATCCTGAACCTGCATAGTTTTTAACTGAACCATTCAAACCATCAGCAGCATCTACAGTATCTATATATTGTCCTGCAAGAAGAAATTCCGGTTGGTTATATACAGCATGTAAACCATACCAGTTCAAGTCTTCATCGCCATGCTTATTACTTGAATTATTCCACTGACCTAAGAATGAGACATCTGCATAGGTACTACTGTTCTTTCTCTTTTCCTTACCTGTACCAAGAATGTGACCTGTTAATCTCCACTCAGCACTCAAGCCATCACCTTCTTCAATGCCATGGTAACCTTCACCGTTGAAAAGACCAAGTTCAGAAGAGAAATGCTCCATTTTTGTTTTAAAGTTAAATCCAAGGTCAGCAGAGTTTGTCAAGTGTGCACCATTGCTCGCTTCCACAAAAACTTTAGAGATAGAACGATAATTCCACCCACCATGCTCTTCATGATCGATCCAAGGTCTGTGTGCCTGACCGATCTCAACACCTGTAAATGGAAGAACGTTGTCTAAGTAAAGATAAGCATACTTGAGTCTTACTTCCCAACTTCCTTTATCATCACCATCTAATTCATCATCATTATGGAAAGTATCAAGAGTAATTCTCAAGAAATCTTTTGAATGTTCACCCATATATGCTTTTACTTGGAAGTAGTTTCTTCTGGTCTCAAATGCATTCTCTCTATCTGAACCATCTTTTTCAGAACTTACAAAACCAAGGTAGTGTTTACCAGAGAATTTAAGTACTGGTACTTTTGATTTTACGACTGTCGCTTTTGCAAACTTCTCTACGTGTGCTGCAGTAACTTCACTTGTCACATCTTCTTTTGCGATCGCCGTTCTTTTTGTCTTCTTAGCTTGCGTTTCTGCTTTAACCTGTTTTACAACTTTTTCCTGTTGTTTCTGTGTTGCTTTAAGTTGTATATTTTCCTGCTCAAGCTTAGCAAGACGCTGACTCATTTCAGTCATCATTGCTTTCATTGCTGCGATATCAGAACTTGTATCGGCATAAGCACCGGTCATTGCCAGTGTTGTAATTGCTACTGTTGATAGTATAATTTTTTTCATTTTCTACCTTCCTTGTTTTTAATTTCGGAAGTATAGAAAAAATTGGTTACATAATTGTTACAGAAATGTTACCCTTTAGAATGTTGCTGAGATTTTCACACTCAAGGTACGTCCATTTTTAAACTTTCTGGTGATACCTTCTCCTTGTCTCCAAATGATCTCTTCATTCAAAATATTGCCTGCTTTCACCTTGACTTCAAAATCATATTCATACTTGAATTTCTCTATCCATACAAAGTCTAAAAGTGTCGCAGGTGCTTCATACTGATCCAACTCTCTATCTGGACCATCAATAACACCCACCTTACGAAGACGCTCAGCCATATGATTGAGGTTTAAAAGCGCTGACCTGTTTTGCGTCTCATATCCAAGCGTAAGATTCACGACATAAGGAGATAACCCCTGCAGTTCTCTGCTATCTGAAGTAAAAATTTCTTTTTGTTCCTGGGTCAATGATACTTCAGAATAGTTATACGAGAAGTTACCCGATACATAATAGTTCGACCATTTTGGATTAATAATATCAAAGTTCTTTCTCCCATCAATTTCAAACCCGTACAGTGTTGCTGAATCCGTATTGGCAAAAGAGTAAATAGGCAATGAGGTAGATGGCAACATCACATCCTCAATGGGTTTGTCCATATATTTATAGAAGAGTCCAAATTTAACGTTTTCTCTCTCCGAGAAAAAATAACTGTATTTAAAATCAAAGTTATAGATAAGCGTATTGACAAGTTCAGGGTTTCCTACAATGGTCGCCACATCAAACGGATGAAAATATTCCCCTTCCGTAAACTCCCTCATGTCAGGCATAATGTAAGTCTTGGATGCCGCAAAATCAAAATACTGTTTTTCAGAGTATTTATATTTAACAGAGATAGAGGGGAAATAATCATCTATCGTTAAAATATCAGGCACCAATATAACATTGTTTCTTAGTGAAAAATCAGGGTTGGTCTTATCTAGTTTGAACTGATCTATTCTCTGTTCTAAATTCACATATCTCACGCCCAAAACCATTTCAACATCATCCCATGGTTTACTCATCCATGAGACAAACGGACTCGTTTCATCTACATAGCCATCAAAAGAGTCTTCTGCCTTAAACAGTGTAGCAATCTGAAACAGTCTGTAATCATAGGGATATGCAGGTAACACATAGTTACTATAGATACTGTCTATCTCTCCTACCAGATCACGGTCAGCCACTGGTAGGTTATTCGTCTTATCAAGATAATACTTTTGCTGTCTAGATACTCTCTCTTTTGATGAGATATTGATCCCATACTCAATATATTCATCGGGTTTAAAAATTTCAATCTCATGTCTGTTTTTAAGATACATGGCATCGAGTGTATCATCAGAAGTCACACTGTTGGACAGATGATTACTTTTAGTGTTATCGTTAAAGGTAATACCACCTTCCGTAATATAGATATACTGATAGTTATTAGGCTGATAAAACTTTGCTGTACTGCTCTGGAATCCAAACTTTAAATTAGAGTTCAGATCAAAAACCTGATAATCAAAATCCCCAGAGAATTGATCCACATTTAGTTCTCTCTCTTCCCAGTTTAAATTATAATAAGTCAAGTGATCATAGTTAGACCCGATAATACCATCGGTAACCCGCGTTGTCTTCACTGCATTGTTTGTATAAAGTTTAGTATATTTCAATCTTAGAACATCCATATAGTTATATCCGATATTCAGCATACCCCCATGAGCAATAGACATTCCGGTCTGATCGATCGTACCATATTTACTTGGCTCACTTTGCTGATTACCCTCCGCATCATAGTCATATCCAAAAAACTCTTCAGGCACATATTTACTGTCCTGAGTATAAGAATAATTCCCATAGATAGTAAGATGATGATCATCACTGATATCAAAACTTTTAGCCCCTTCTATAGAGCCTCCAAATCCAGGTTTCAGTGTCGATTCATAGACGTCATATATACGGTTAGGATACATTTGTGTAAACTCTGACAATTGCTCTTCGCTAAAGTCTCTTGTGGTAAATGTAGGTGTTCTTTCTCCCACTACTACCTGAGTAGCATCCAGTATGGGTTGAGGAATACTTCTATAACTATGGTCATACCCTGTCCAGTCCGTTGCAGATCCAACATAATCGATCTGTCCAGTTCCCGTATAATTATTGATCTTCCCACCCAGAGAGATTTTAATGAAATCTTCATCAAACTGTTCTTTGGTTCTGATATCTATATATCCCCCGCCAAAAGAGCTTGGAATATCTGCAGAAGCACTCTTCTGGATCTTCATCGAACCAATGATAGAAGAAGGAAAGATATCTAAAGGCACCGTTCTTTTAAGTGGATTGGGGGAAGGCAGAGGTAATCCATTCATTTCAATATTTGAATACCTTTCTCCCAGTCCCCTTACATAAATATTTCTACCATCAACCAGGGTCACCCCTGTCACTCTACTGAGTGCTGCTGCAGCGGTAGAGTCACCTTTTTTTGACAACTCTTCTGCGCCCAGTATGTTGGTAATGGCATTAGCGTTTTTCTCTTCTGCAATGATATCCGTCAAGGAGCCTTCTACATGCGGTGCAAGAACCACATACTCTTCAAGCTCCATACTCGCTGGTGTCAGTGTGATCTTACGAGAAGTACTACCATTTTTGGCTACTTTAACCCCGCTAATGGTCTGAGCAGAGTATGCTGTATGTACCACTGATATACTTAACTCAACACCTGATGGTACTTCTACAGAGAACCTACCATTTGCATCTGTTCTGGCATCCACTGCCGTACCCTTTACAAATACTCTGGCACCGGATATAGGTGTTTTACCTTCCGCAGACAAGACTTGCCCGTTCAGCCTACCCTTACCTGTAACCGTGAGTTTTTTGAGACTTTTGGCTTGAGTGAGTCTCCCCACAGGGG